>JBQTJJ010000020.1:0-4362 GCA_052387235.1 Actinomycetota bacterium | reverse complement strand
TTGGTCAGCACGGCAGGCCCGGAGAATCGCACCAGAATCGCACCAGCCCCATCGGGCAGAAGGCCAGCAGCCACAGGCGATCGAGGCCGTCGAGCACGGCGTCGTCTCGGAGAATCGCACCAATTCGGGCTCTTGTGACTGATCCGTGGGTGGCTGAGTAGGCCCGTTCGCGGCTGCACCCCGTTTCTTCCTACGTTTCCGGGCTGTTCGACGGTCCGGGACGGAGGGAGAGAACGGGGTGCGATCGACAACGTGGGAATGACATCTTGAAGTGGCCCCACCTGGAGCCACTTTGATGGCCTGAAGTGGCCCCACCCCCAACAGACCACCCCTACGTTCCGTGGTTGCTCAAGACCGCCGAACAAGGGAGAAGGAGTGTCGAGGGTGGAGCTTTACGAACGTATCCGCAAGGACAACCGAGACGAGGGCCTGGGCATCCGGGCCCTAGCCGATCGCCACCACGTGCACCGCCGCACCGTGCGCGAGGCGCTGGCGTCGTCCACGCCACCGGAGCGCAAGGTGCCTACCCGCGAGGCCCCCGCCATCGGTCCGTGGGCGCTGCTCATTCGGGCCTGGCTGGTGGCCGACCGCAGCGCGCCCCGCAAGCAGCGCCACACCGCCCGGCGTGTGCACCAGCGCCTGCGTGATGAGTACGGCGCCGTGTTGGCCGAGTCGACGGTGCGGGCGTATGTGGCCCAGGTCCGCTTCGAGCTGGACAACACGCTGCGGGTGGTGACGGTGCCCCAGACCCACGGCCCGGGCGAGGAAGCCGAGGTCGACTTCGGCGAGTTCGCCGCCTGGATCGACGGTGTGCTGGTCAAGTGCTGGATGTTCTGCATGCGCCTGTCGCACTCCGGGCGCGGCTACCACGTGGCGTTCTCCCACCAGGCCCAGGAGGCGTTCTTCGAGGGCCACGTGGGCGCCTTCGCCCACTTCGGCGCCGTGCCCGGCCGCATCCGCTACGACAACCTCAAAGCGGCGGTGGCCAAGGTCCTGCTGGGCCGGGACCGCACCGAGAGCGAGCGCTTCGTGGCCCTGCGCTCGCACTACGGCTTCGACAGCTTCTACTGCCTGCCCGGCCTGGCCGGGGCACACGAGAAGGGCGGCGTGGAGGGTGAGGTGGGACGCTTCCGCCGCCGCCACCTCGTCCCCGTTCCCCGTGTCGCCAGCCTGGCCGAGCTCAACGAGCTCCTGGCCGCCGGCGACGCCATCGACGACGCCCGCCACATCGCCTCGCGCCCCGATCCTGTCGGGGTGACCGCCGCGGTCGAGGTGGCGTCGATGGTGCCTCTGCCCGACGAGGCCTTCGACGCGGCCGCCATCTTGGAGGCCAAGGTCGACACCAAGGGCCGGGTGTCGGTGCGCCAGAGCTTCTACTCCGTGCCCGTCGGCCTGGCCCGGCGAGCCGTGCGGGTGCGCCTCGGCGCCCAGGACTTCGAGGTGGTGGCCGACGGCGCCGTGGTGGCGAGCCACGTGCGCAGCCTGCACAAGGGCACCGAGGACCTGGTGTTGGACCACTACCTCGAGATCCTCCAGCGCAAGCCCGGTGCCCTGCCCGGGTCCACCGCCCTGGCCCAGGCCCGGGCGTCGGGATCGTTCAGCGCCACCCACCAACGGTTCTGGGACGCGGCCCGGCGCAAGCTGGGCGACGGCGCCGGCACCCGGGCCCTGATCGGGGTGGTGCTGCTGCAGCGCCGCCTTCCCGCCGACGTGGTGGTGGCGGCCATGGACGCGGCGTTGTCCGTCGACAGCGTCGATCCCGAGGTGGTGGCCATCGAGGCCCGCCGCCTCGCCTCCCGCCGCCCGCCGGCTGCGGTGGTGCCCATCGGCACCGGCTCGCGCGACACCCGCCCGCCGCCGCGCCTGGACCACTACGACGAGTTGCTCCACGGCGACGAGTTGCTCCACGGCGACGAGTTGGTTGTGGCCGGAGCGCAGTCATGACCATGGCCATGACCGAGGCGGCGGCCGAGGCGTCCATCGTGGCGTCGTGTCGGGTCCTGCACCTGCCGACGGTGCGCGCCGACGCCGCGGCGGTGGCCGACACGGCGGCCAAGGAGCGCATCACCCATCGGGCCTACCTGGCCGAGGTGCTGGCCGCCGAGGTCGATGAGCGCGACCAACGACGCCGGGCCCGGCGGGTGGTGGAGGCGCGTTTTCCCCGCCTCAAGCGCCTGGAGGACTTCGACCTGGCCGCCGCTCCCGGCATCAACCCGGCCAGCATCGCCGCACTGGCCCAAGGAGCCTGGATCGACGCCGGCGAGCCGGTGGTGCTCCTCGGCGACTCGGGCACGGGCAAGTCGCATCTGCTCATCGGCCTCGGCATCGCCGCGTGCGAGGCGGGACGGCGGGTGCGCTACGTCACGTGCGCCTCGCTGGTCAACGAGTTGGCCGAGGCGGCCGACGACCGGGTGCTGTCCAAGGTCGTCGCCCGCTACGGCCGTCTCGATCTTCTCCTGGTCGACGAGCTGGGCTACGTGAGCATCGACCCCAAGGGTGCCGAACTGTTGTTCCAGGTGCTGACGGAGCGGGAGGAGCGGGCATCGGTGGCCGTGGCCTCAAACGCCCCGTTCTCCGAGTGGGGCCAGACGTTCTCCGATCCCCGCCTCGCCGCCGCCGTGGTCGACCGGCTCACCTTCGGCGCCCACATCATCGAGACCGGCACCGACAGCTACCGCCTGCGCCTTTCCCGGGCGGCCAAGGGCCGCAAGAAGCCATGAGCACCCATCCCGCACCCCTGGTCGACGCCGACACCATCAAGGTGCTCGACGACGCCGTGGTCGCCCTGGCCGCCCGACGAGGCATCTGGCTCGACACCGACACGCCGGTCCATCTCCTCGCCAGCCTCATCGCCCAGGCCAACGACCTGTTGCCGCTCGCCGTCCTCGCCGCCCGGCGCCGCAACTGCGACTGGGCCGACATCGCCCAGCTCCTCGGCACGACGGCCGCCGACGCCCGCCGCCGGTTCGAGAACGCGGCCGTCGCCGGCGTCCGAATGGGGCCGCCCAGAAGCTGATTCACACAACCCAGCGCAACGACAACCCGTCACCGACAGCGTTCAGGCCGGGACGGGAGCTGCTGCAACGCGCCATGGGGTGGGGCCACTTCAAGCCATCACAGTGGGGCCAAATCGGGTTGACATTCCCAGACAACGTTATGGGCTCGGCTGCTGGGGCTGGTGAAGGCCGTGGTCGAGGACGTGCAGTTCGACGAGGACGACGAGTGCATCGTGGTGTCGGTGCGGCCGCGCAAGGCGACCAAGCGCCGCTGCGGGAGGTGCGGCAAGCGCTGCCCGGGCTATGACCGTGGCGAGGGCCGGCGGCGATGGCGGGCGCTGGATCTGGGCACCATCCAGACGTTCCTGGAGGCGGACTCGCCGCGGGTGCGCTGCGCCGAGCACGGGGTGGTTGCCGCCCAGGTGCCTTGGGCGCGGCACGGCGCCGGGCACACCTACGCGTTCGACGACACCGCGGCATGGCTGGTGACGCACTGCTCGAAGTCGGCGGTGCGCGACCTGCTGCGCGTGGCGTGGCGCACGGTCGGGTCGATCGTGACCCGGGTGGTGGCCGACGCCGAAGCCGGCACCGACCGGTTCGCCAACCTGCGTCGGATCGGGATCGACGAGATCAGCTACAAGCGCGGGCATCGCTACCTGACCGTGGTCGTCGATCACGACACCGGTGTGCTGTTGTGGGCGCACCCGGGACGCGACGAGAAGACGTTGGGCAAGTTCTTCGACCGCCTCGGCGACGACCGGTGCGCGGCGATCACCCTGGTCAGCGCAGATGCCGCCGAGTGGGTGAAGAACGTGGTCGGGGTCCGCTGCAAGAACGCCGAGCTGTGCCTGGACCCGTTCCACATCGTCCAGTGGGCGACCAAGGCCCTCGACGAGGTCCGCCGAGAGGTGTGGAACGCCGCCCGCCGCAACGGGCAAAAGGCGGTCGCCAAGGAGCTCAAGGGCGCCCGCTACGCGCTGTGGAAGAACCCCGAGGACCTCACCGAACGCCAGGCCGCCAAGCTCGCCGACATCGCCGCGTCGAACAAGCCCCTCTACCGCGCCTACCTGTTGAAAGAGCAGCTGCGCCAGGTGTTCGCGCTCAAGGGCGCCGCCGGCATCGAGCTGCTCGACCGTTGGCTGAGCTGGGCGCGCCGCTGCCGGATCCCGCCGTTCGTCAAGCTCGCCAAAGCCATCACCGACCACCGCGTCGGCATCGACGCCGCCCTCACCCACCGCCTGTCCAACGGGAGGACTTCACACTGCGCCTCCTGTTGAGATTCCGGCGGTGATGAGTTCGGCGGGTTGTTCGCCCTCATCATCGCGAACGGGTGTGACAGTCTCGGCCGCGGTTCGGCGAAGTGCGC
>JBQTJJ010000019.1:0-20892 GCA_052387235.1 Actinomycetota bacterium | reverse complement strand
GAGTTCACCTGCGGGATCAGGCGGGTGACCGACCTCGACTGCGACACGGCCCGCTCCGGCGACGGGGCGTCAGTGGCCACCACCGCGCCGGCGAACGGCTCGTTGCCGGGACTGGCGGCCCCCAGGTTGAGCAGCTGGGCGTCGGCGGCGTAGCCGAGGCCGGTGCTGAGGTCCTCGCCGAGGACGCAGGTGCCGTCCTCGTTGAACCGGGCCTGGGCCTGGCCCCGCAGCAGCGAGGCGTAGGCGGCGGGGTCGATCTTCACCGGACCGATCTCCTTGGTGATCAGGTCCGTGCTCGGGGGGGCGGAGGCCAGCGCCCGCTGCGCCAGCACGATCTGGTTGGCGTCCACCGCGGCCGGGACCGTTGTCCCGGCGCCGATCTCGATGCCGGAGCCCCGGCCCGAGCTGCGGTTGGCGCCCACCGGCTGAATCGTCTGGTCGAGCTCGTTCACGACGGCCGAGGCGAAGCCCTTGGAGGCGACGGTGGCGCCCGAGAAGGCGACCTCGGTGTCGAGCACGCGCGTGGTGCCGAGGGTCAGGGCATCGGCGTGCACCACCGTGCCGGTGCTGTAGCCGCTGAAGTCCGCCTCGGCGGAGGCGACCTGCGCCCCCACCGGTGTCCCACCTGCGAACACCACGGTGGTCATGCCGACCACCAGGGCGCTCGCTACGATCGACAACCGTCGCTTCACTGGAATCTCCCCTTCGCCGAAGACGACCGACATGCCCGGCGCTGCCGGCTCCCTTTCACAGAGGGAAACGGTGTTCGCAATGGCCTATGACGGTGGTGTCTGCTCAATTTTCTCGACTGACCCAAACCGGGAGGGTCCGCGGCCGCCCGGAACGGCATGAGCCGCAGCCATCCTTTCACAAGTGAGGGCCTCACTACACATTTCCTCCGGAAAGGGTCGCCAGCACGTGGTGCCCCGGAATGCCGGCGGGGCCCCGGCGGTTCTTGATACGATGACAGTCAAGTTTCCTAGGCACGAGCCGCAGAGGTAGCGCATGGCCCTCGATCCGAACCGCTGGACGCGCAAGACCCAGGAGGCCTTCGGCTCGGCCGTCGAGCTGGCCCGGGCCGCCAACAACCCCGAGGCCACGCCCGACCACCTCCTGTCGGCGCTGGTGGGCCAACCCGAGGGGGTCGTGCTCCCGCTGCTCGAGCGATCGGGCATCTCGCCGCTGGCGGCCCGGAACGCGGTGGCCGACGCCCTGGCCCGGCTGCCCAAGGCGTACGGCGCCGAGGCGACCGTCGGCCGGGCCCTCCAGCAGGTGATGGAGCAGGCCGACGAGGTCCGCGCCGACCTGAAGGACGAATACCTCTCCACCGAGCACCTCCTGCTGGTCCTGGCCGGGCGGCTCGGCACCACCCGCGACAAGCTGCTGGAGGCGCTCCGGGAGGTCCGGGGCAGCCACCGGGTCACCAGCCAGGACCCCGAAGCCTCGTACCAGGCCCTGGAGAAGTACGGGCGGGACCTCACGGAGGAGGCACGCCGCGGCAGGCTCGACCCGGTCATCGGGCGGGACGAGGAGATCCGCCGCGTGATCCAGGTGCTGTCCCGCCGCACCAAGAACAACCCGGTGCTGATCGGCGAGCCCGGCGTCGGCAAGACCGCCATCGTCGAGGGCCTGGCCCGGCGCATCGTGGAGGGCGACGTCCCGGAGAGCCTCAAGAACCGCCGCCTCATCTCCCTCGACGTGGGCTCGCTGGTGGCCGGGGCCAAGTACCGGGGCGAGTTCGAGGAGCGCCTGAAGGCGGTGCTGAAGGAGATCACCGACGCGGCGGGGGAGGTCATCACCTTCGTCGACGAGCTGCACACCATCGTGGGCGCCGGCGCGGCCGAGGGGGCCATGGACGCCGGCAACATGATCAAGCCGCTGCTGGCCCGGGGCGAGCTGCGCATGATCGGCGCCACCACCCTGGACGAGTTCCGCAAGCACGTGGAGAAGGACCCGGCCCTGGAGCGCCGCTTCCAGCAGGTCTACGTGGGCCCACCCTCGGCCGAGGACACCGTGGCTATCCTGCGCGGCCTCAAGGAGCGCTACGAGGTGCACCACGGGGTGCGCATCCAGGACGCGGCCCTGGTGGCGGCGGCCGTGCTGTCCGACCGCTACGTCACGGGCCGCTTCCTGCCGGACAAGGCCATCGACCTCATCGACGAGGCGGCCAGCAAGCTGCGCATCGAGATCGACTCCGTGCCCATCGAGATCGACGTGGTGGAGCGCCGCATGCGCCAGCTCGAGATCGAGCGGGTGGCCCTGGAGGCGGAGACCGACGCCCCCTCGGCCGAGCGCCAGGCCCGGCTGGACGAGGAGCTGGCCAACCTCCGGGAGCAGGCCGACGCCATGCGGGCCCACTGGCAGGCCGAGAAGGACGCCATCGCCACCATCCGCGCCCTGAAGGAGGAGCTGGAGGCCCAGCGCACGGCCATGGAGCGCTTCGAGCGCGAGGGCGACCTCACCCGGGCGGCCGAGATCCGCTTCGGCCAGGTACCGGAGCTGGAGCGGCGGGTGGACGACGCCAGCCGGCGCCTCGACGAGCTGCAGGCGACGCAGCGCATGCTGAAGGAGGAGGTGGACGCCGAGGACGTGGCCGGGGTGGTGGCCAAGTGGACCGGCGTGCCCGTCTCCCGCCTGCTGGAGGGCGAGGTCGCCAAGCTCGTCCGGATGGAGGAGGTCCTCCACCAGCGGGTGGTGGGCCAGGACGAGGCGGTGGCGGCCGTCGCCAACGCCATCCGCCGCTCGCGATCGGGACTGTCGGACCCCAACCGGCCCATCGGCTCGTTCCTCTTCCTCGGCCCCACCGGCGTGGGGAAGACCGAGCTGGCCCGGTCACTGGCCGACTTCCTCTTCGACGACGAGAAGGCCCTGGTCCGCGTCGACATGGGCGAGTACCAGGAGAAGCACACGGTGGCCCGGCTCATCGGCGCCCCGCCCGGGTACGTCGGCTACGACGAGGGAGGCCAGCTCACCGAGTCCATCCGGCGCCGGCCCTACGCCGTGGTGCTGCTGGACGAGATCGAGAAGGCCCACCCCGACGTGTACAACGTGCTGCTGCAGGTGCTCGACGACGGGCGCCTCACCGACGGGCAGGGCCGCACCGTCGACTTCACCAACACCGTGGTGATCATGACGTCCAACCTGCCGGGCGACCCCCGGGAGTACTTCAAGCCCGAGTTCGTGAACCGCATCGACGAGATCGTGCGCTTCCGCGCCCTCACCGAGGCCGACCTGGGCGCCATCGTCGACATCCAGCTCCGCCACCTGCACGCCCGCCTGGCGGCCCGCCGCCTGTCGCTCGAGGTCACCGACGAGGCCCGGGCCTGGCTGGCCCGGCGCGGCTACGACCCCGCCTTCGGGGCCCGGCCCCTCCGCCGCTTCATCCAGCGCCACATCGGCGATCAGCTGGCCCTGGCCCTCCTTGAGGGCCGCTACGAGGAGGGATCGGCGGTCACGGTCGGCGTGGCCGGGGACGACCTCGTCCTCAAGTAGCCGTCGCGGCCCGGCCGGCAGCCGGGCCTCGGTACCGTGGGTTCCGTGAACCGGGGGCTGGTGCCGCGTGTGCTGCTCCCCGGCGCCCTGCTCTCGGCGGTGGCCCTGGCCCTGGTGGCACTCCTCACCGGGGGCAACCGGGGTGGGGCGTCGCTGCGGGAGCCGGCCCTGGGCCCGTCCGCCACCCCCACCACGTCACCGCTCGAGCGCGTGGTGCCCGAGCTCCAGCGGTTCGTGGAGGAAGCCCGGGGCCTCGAGTTCCGGCGGCCGGTCGTCGTGCAGGTCCTGGAGGACGCCGCCTTCCACCGCCGCATCCGGACGCTCATCCGGCCCTCGCTGGTCGAGGGCAGCCGCCGCCTCCGCGTGCTCAAGGCACTGGGGCTGGTGGCGGCTGACGTCCAGCTCAGCCGCACCCAGCCCGACACGTCCTCCTACCTCGGCCTCTACGACGTGCGGACCCACCGGCTGCTGGTCCGGGGCAAGGAGGCCACGCCCTTCCTGCGCAGCGTGATGGTGCACGAGCTGACCCATGCCCTCCAGGACCAGCACTTCGATCTCGGCCGCCGCCGCACCCGCAGCGGCCAGACGGCCCAGGGCTTCACCGCCGTGGTGGAGGGCGACGCCACCCGCATCGAGCGGCTGTACCGGCGGTCGCTGCCGCCCGACCAGCAGGCCCTCGCCGAGGAGGAGGAGGCCAACCTCCGGGGCGGCGGCGGGCCGGGGGGGCTGCCGCCGGCGGTCGGCCGGTTCATCTCCTTCCCCTACCAGGTGGGCGCCGAGTTCACGACGGGCCTGGTCGGCCTGTCGGGCCAGCGGGCCCTCGACGACGCCTTCGCCCAGCCGCCCCGCACGGCCGAGCAGCTCCTCCACCCGGTGGACTTCGTGGCCGGGGAGGGGGCCCTCGACGTCCCGAGGCCCGAGGCCGACCGCCGGGCCGTGGTCACCGAGACCCTCGGGGAGTTCGGGTTGCAGGTGCTCCTCGACGGGGTGGTGTCCGACGAGGAGATCGAGCGGGCCACGTCGGGCTGGGGCGGGGACCGCTACGTGGTGTGGGCCGACGGCTCCCGGAACTGCGTGCGCCTGCACGTGGTGATGGACACGGCGGTCGACGCCGAGGAGCTGGCAGCGGCGCTCGGGACGTGGGCGTCACGGTCGGGGGCGACGGTGGAGGGCCGCAGGCCCATCGTGGTCGAGGCCTGCAACTGACCCTCCGCGAACCGGGTGGGGCCTTCGGACCAACCCTGGGTATGATGACCGGACCGCCAGCAGAATTCTTCCGAGGAGAGGCGCGTGCCCGCGACCGTGGTGGTCGGCACCCAGTGGGGTGACGAGGGGAAGGGGAAGCTCACCGACCTCCTCTCCAAGGAGATGAGCGTGGTGGTCCGCTACCAGGGCGGGCACAACGCGGGCCACACCATCGTGGTGGGCGACGAGACCTTCGCCCTGCAGCTGATCCCGAGCGGGGTGCTCTACGACCACATCACCCCGGTGATCGGCAACGGCGTGGTGGTGGACCCGTCGGTCCTGCTGTCGGAGATCGACGGCCTCCAGGCCCGGGGGATCGACTGCGGCCGACTCAAGGTGAGCGGCAACGCCCACATGATCATGCCGTACCACCAGGAGCTTGACCGGGTGACGGAGCGCCGGCTGGGCAAGAACCGGCTCGGCACCACCAAGTCCGGCATCGGCCCGGCCTACGCCGACAAGGCCACCCGCGTGGGGCTGCGCATCCAGGACCTCCTCGACCCAAAGATCTTCCGGGAGAAGCTCGATGTGGTCCTGAAGGAGAAGAACGCCATCCTGGCCAAGGTGTACAACCGCCTGCCCCTCGATGCCGACGCCATCGCCGCCACCTACCTGGGCGAGTACGCGGCCCGCATCGAGCCGCTCGTGGCCGACACCGTGGGCCTGGTGCACGAGGCGCTCGACGAGGGCCGCTCCGTGCTGTTCGAGGGGGCGCAGGCCACCTATCTCGACCTCGACCACGGCACCTATCCCTTCGTCACCTCCTCCAACCCGGTGGCGGGCGGGGCCTGCACCGGCGCCGGCGTGGGGCCGCTCCGGATCGACCGGGTGATCGGGATCGCCAAGGCCTATGTGACCCGGGTGGGCTCCGGACCCTTTCCCACCGAGCTGTTCGGGGAGGTGGCCGACGACCTCATCGAGCGGGGCCAGGAGTACGGCACCGTCACCGGCCGGCGCCGGCGGGTGGGGTGGTTCGACCTGGTGATGATGCGCCACGCCGTGCGGCTGAACTCCCTCACCGAGCTGGCCATCACCAAGCTCGACATGCTCGACACCCTGGACACGCTCCGGGTGTGCGTGGCCTACGACATCGACGGCCGGCGGGTGGAGACCCTCCCGTACCACCAGTCGGACCTGCACAAGGCCGTCCCGGTCTACGAGGAGCTGCCCGGCTGGCGCACCGACCTGTCGGGTGTCACCGAGGTGGCCGGCCTGCCGTCGGCCGCGGCCCGCTTCGTGGCCTTCCTGTCGGAGCGGTCGGGCGTCCCCATCCGGCTGGTGGGCGTGGGCCCGGGCCGGGACCAGTTCGTGCGCCTGCTGGACGCGGTGGCGTGAGGGTCGCCGTCGTCGGCTCCGGGGGGCGCGAGCACGCCCTGCGCACCGTGCTGGGCCGCACCGCCACGGTGGTGGCGGCCGGCGACGACGCCGACCTCTACGTGATCGGCCCCGAGCAGCCGCTGGTGGACGGCGAGGCCGACCGCCTGCGGGCCGAGGGGAAGCTGGTCTTCGGGCCCGGCGCCGACGGCGCCCGCCTGGAGGGGTCGAAGGCGTGGATGAAGGAGGTGCTGGCCGAGGCCGGCGTGCCCACCGCCCGCCATGGCGTGTTCACCGAGGTGGAGCCGGCGGTGCGGTTCCTCGAGTCCCTCCCCGGCCTGTACGTGGTGAAGACCGACGGGCTGGCCGCGGGGAAGGGTGTGCTGGTCACCGAGTCGCTGGGCGAGGCGGTGGAGGACGTGCGGTCCAAGCTGTCGGGGTCGTCGTTCGGCGCCGCCGGTCGCACCGTGGTGATCGAGGAGGGCCTCACCGGACCTGAGCTGTCGGTGCTGGCGGTGTGCGACGGGCGGCGGGCGGTGGCCCTGCCGCCGGCCCGGGACTACAAGCGCCTCGGCGACGGCGACCAGGGCCCCAACACCGGCGGGATGGGCGCCTACTCGCCGGTGGCCGAGGCCGGTGCCGAGGTGATCGACACCGTCATGGCGGCGGCGGTGGAGCCCACCCTCGCCGTCCTGCGGGCACGGGGCATCGACTACCGGGGCGTCCTCTACACCGGGCTCATGCTCACGCCCGACGGGCCCAAGGTCCTCGAGTACAACGTGCGCTTCGGCGACCCGGAGGCCCAGGTGGTGCTGCCCCGCATGGCCGACGACCTGGCCGCCTTCCTGGCCGAGGCGGCGTCGGGCCACCTTCGCACCGAGCCCGCCTTCGTCGACGACGCCTGCGTCACTGTGGTGCTGGCCGCCGCCGGCTACCCCCTGTCGCCCAGGACCGGCGACGTGATCTCGGGGATCGAGGCGGCCGAGGCCATCGACGGCGTCCTGGTGTTCCGGGCCGGGGCGGCGGACGACGGCGCCGGCCGCACCGTCACCGCCGGCGGCCGCGTGCTCGACGTGTGCGGCTTGGCCCCCGGCGTGGAGGAGGCCCGGGCCCGGGCCTACGACGCCGTGGGCCGCATCTCCTTCGACGGCATGCAGTTCCGAAAGGACATAGCGGCGTGAAGATCGCCATCCTCATGGGCTCGCCCAACGACAAGGACAAGATGCAGGGCGCGCTCAAGATGCTGGTGCGCTTCGGGGTGGAGGCGGACGAGCGGGTGCTGTCGGCCCACCGCTCGCCGGCGGAGGTGGCCGCCTTCGCCTCGTCGGCCCGCGACGAGGGGTTCGCGGTCGTCATCTGCGGCGCTGGCATGGCCGCCCACCTGGCCGGCGTGGTCGCGGCCCACACCACCCTCCCCGTCATCGGGGTGCCGCTGTCGGGCGGCGCCCTCAACGGCGTCGACGCCCTCTACGCCACCGTCCAGATGCCGAGGGGCATCCCCGTGGCCACCGTCGCCATCGACGGCTCCGCCAACGCCGCCATCCTGGCCGTCGAGATCCTCGCCGTCACCGACAAGGACCTGGCCGCCCGCCTGGCCGAGTTCCGGGCCGGCGGCGCCCGGTGACCGTCGCCCACCCCCACTCCCGAGTAAATAAGTCCCCGTTTCGGGGACTTATTTACTCGGGAGTGGGTCGGGACGACCGGTGATCCCCCGGTACTCGCTGCCCGAGATGGCGGCGCTGTGGACCGACGAGGCCCGCATGGCCACCTGGCTGGAGGTGGAGGTGCTGGCGGTGGAGGCGTGGGCCCGCCTCGGCGTGGTGCCGGCGGAGGCGGCGGTGGCGGTGCGGGCCCGGGCGCCGGCGGTGGACGCCGCCTTCGTCACCAGGGTGAACGAGCGGGAGGCCGTCACCGACCACGACCTGGCCGCCTTCGTCGACGTGGTGCAGGCGGCCATCGGCGCCCCCGAGGGGAACTGGGTCCACTACGGGCTCACCTCGTCGGACGTGGTGGACACGGCCCTGGGCGCCGTCCTGGCCCGGGCCGGCGACCTGCTGGTGGCGGCGGCGGGGGAGCTGGTGGTCGCCCTCAAGCGCCGGGCCGTCGAGTTCCGGGACACGCCGATGGCGGGCCGCACCCACGGGGTCCACGCCGAGCCCACCACCTTCGGGGCCAAGCTGGCCCTGTGGTGCCTCCAGGCCGACCGCGACCGGGCCCGACTGCGGGCGGCCCGTGACGCGGTGGCGGTGGGCAAGCTGTCGGGGGCGGTCGGCACCTACTCCAACGTCGACCCCGACATCGAGCGCCACGTGTGCGCGGCCATGGGGCTGCGGGCGGTGCCGTCCACCCAGGTGGTCGCCCGGGACCGCCACGCCGAGCTGCTGTGGGCCTGCGCGTCGGCCGGCGCCGGCGTGGAACACATGGCCACCGAGATCCGCCACCTCCAGCGCACCGAGGTGCGGGAGGCGTTCGAGCCCTTCGGCGCCGGCCAGAAAGGCTCGTCGGCCATGCCCCACAAGCGCAATCCCATCACCACCGAGCGGCTGTCGGGCCTGGCCCGGGTCCTTCGGGGTTACCTGGGCGCCGGCCTGGAGGACGTGGCCCTGTGGCACGAGCGGGACATCTCCCACTCGTCGGTGGAGCGGGTCATCCTGCCCGACGCCACCCTCCTCGCCTACTACGTCCTGAAGCGCATGACGCGGGTGATCGACGGCCTCGAGGTCGACGCGGCCCGCATGGTGGAGAACCTTGAGCGCTCCCACGGGCTCGTGTTCAGCCAGCCCGTGCTGCTGGCGCTGGTGGAGTCGGGCCTGCCCCGCGACGACGCCTACCGGATCGTGCAGCGCAACGCCATGGCCGCGTGGGAGCAGGCCAAGAGCTTCCGCACCCTGCTCGAGGGCGACCCCGAGGTGACCCTCGGGCCGGAGGCGCTGGACCGGGCCTTCGACCTGGCCCGGGCCGTGCGCCACGCCGGCCGGGTCTTCGACCACCTGGAGGACGTCCGGTGATGCGGGCTCGGGGGACCCGCGAGTAGACAGAAGGCCGTGGAGCACCTCTACAGCGGCAAGGTCCGCGACATCTACGACGCCGGCGACGGCCGGCTCCTCTTCGTGGCCTCCGACCGGGTCTCGGCCTTCGACGTGGTGATGGCCGAGCCCGTCCCCGACAAGGGCCGCGTCCTCACCGCCATGACGGTCTTCTGGCTGGAGGAACTGGCCGACCTCGCCCCCAGCCACCTGGTCTCGGTGGACCCGGCCGAGCTCCCCGAGGGCGCGGCCGGCATCGCCGACGCGGCGGGGCGCACCATGGTGGTGCGGCGGGCCGACATGCTGCAGATCGAGTGCATCGTGCGGGGCTACCTGTCGGGGTCGGCGTGGAAGGAGTACCGCGCCGCCGGCACCGTGCACGGGTCGCCGGCGCCGGCCGGCCTGCAGGAGTCGGACCGGCTGCCCGAGCCCATCTTCACGCCCTCCACCAAGGCCACCACCGGCCACGACGAGAACATCACGTTCGACGACGCCTGCCGCATCGTGGGCGCCGACGTGGCCAAGCAGGCCCGGGAGATCAGCCTGGCGGCCTACACCCGGGCCTCGGAGCTGGCGGCTCGGCGGGGGATCATCCTGGCCGACACCAAGTTCGAGCTCGGCTGGATCGACGGTGAGCTGGCCCTGTGCGACGAGGTCCTCACCCCCGACTCCTCCCGCTTCTGGGCCGAGTCGGACTGGCGGCCCGGCGCCACGCCCCCCTCCTTCGACAAGCAGCCCCTGCGGGACTGGCTGGACGCGTCGGGCTGGGACAAGTCCCCGCCTCCGCCCCCGCTCCCGGTGGAGGTGGTGAGCTCCATGCGGGCCCGCTACGTGGAGGCCTACGAGCGCATCACCGGCCGGCGCTTCTCCGACTGGTACGGCGTCCGGCCGTGAGCTCGCGCTACGACGTGCTGGTGGAGGTCAGCCTCAGGCCCGGTATCGCCGACCCTCAGGGGTCCACGGTGGAGCGGGCCCTGCCCGCCCTCGGCTTCGACGGCGTGGAGGGGGTGCGGGTGGGCAAGGCCATCCGCTTCTCCATCGAGGCCGGCGACGAGGGCGCAGCCCGGTCGGCGGTGGAGGAGCTGTGCCGGCGCTTCCTCGCCAACCCGGTGATCGAGGACACCAGGGTGGAGCTGACGCCGGCGTGAGCACGCGGGTGGGCGTGGTGCTCTTCCCCGGCTCCAACTGCGAGCACGACGTGGTGGAGGCCCTGGAGGCCCTCGGTGGCAAGGCCGACATCGTGTGGCACAGCGACACCGCGCTGCCCGAGGTGGACGCGGTGGTGCTGCCGGGCGGCTTCGCCCACGGCGACTACCTGCGCCCCGGCGCCATCGCACGGTTCTCGCCGATCATGGACGCGGTGGGTCGCTTCGCCGCCGGCGGCGGGCCGGTGGTGGGGATCTGCAACGGCTTCCAGGTGCTCACCGAGGCCGGTTTGCTGCCGGGCGCATTGCAGAAGAACGCCGGCCTGAAGTTCCTCTGCACCACCGTCGACCTGCGGGTGGAGAGCCGGAAATCGGTGCTCACCGCCGGCGCATCGCCCGGCGACATCCTCCGCATACCCATCAACCACTTCGAGGGAAATTACACGTGCGGGCCCGAGGTCCTGGCCCAGTTGCAGGCGCAGGATCGCGTCATTCTCCGCTATGTGCGCAACCCGAACGGGTCGGTGGACGACATCGCCGGCATCTGCAACGAAGCCGGAAATGTCGTGGGCCTCATGCCCCATCCCGAGCGGGCGTCGGACGCGCTGCTCGGCTCGGAGGACGGCGCCGTCCTCCTGCGCTCGCTGCTGGCGGGCGCCGCCGCCCGCCGCTAGCAGCTAGCGATCCGGCTCCTAGGCCCCGGCGCCCCGCCGGATGCCGGCCCGCTTCAGCACGGCCGCATCCACGCCCGCTTCCCGCCAGGCCGCGTAGGTGATGCCCTTGCGCTCGCCGTACTCCCCGGCCGCGGCGACGAAGTCGGCCTCGAGGGTGGAGAGGTCGACCGCCTCCGACTTCGAGGCCAGCTCGGTCTCGAGGTTCATCCGCTCCTGGACCAGCTGGAGCCGGCTCAAGGGGTCGGCAGTCTCAAGCCGTGCTTCGATGTCGGCCAGCCGCTTCTTCATGGAATCGGGCGTGCGCTTTCGGCCGCGCTTCGGACGATGAGCCTCCAACGCCTCGAGATACCGCCGGACGGCGCGACCCTGCTCCCTTCCCAGGGCGAGGGCCTGCTTGTGTTCTTGCGACATCGGAGATTTGGTCGTCTTCGTCCTCGGTGGCATGACCCCAATATTCCACATTCTCGGCCGCTGCAACAAGTCAATCCGGCACCTCCCATTCAGGAATGGGGGAGCCGGCGCCGGTCGGGCCGGCGGCCGGCGCCATAGGGTTGGCGCCGTGGCCAACGAGGTGGCGCGGGCGCTGGGACTGACCGACGACGAGGCGGCGGCCATCGTCGCCATCCTGGGGCGGGAGCCGAACCACCTCGAGCTGGCCATGTACGCGGTGATGTGGAGCGAGCACTGCTCCTACAAGTCGTCCCGCCTGCACCTGCGCCGGTTGCCCACCGAGGGCCCCCACGTCCTGGTGGGCCCGGGCGAGAACGCCGGCGTGATCGACGCCGGCGACGGCGTGGCCGTGGCCGTGCGCATCGAGAGCCACAACCATCCGTCGGCGGTGGAGCCGTACCAGGGCGCGGCCACGGGCGCCGGCGGCATCCTGCGCGACATCTTCACCATGGGCGCCCGCCCCATCGCCCTGCTGGACCCGCTGCGCTTCGGGCCGCTCGACGAGCCCCGGACCCGGTGGATCTTCGAGGGCGTGGTGAGCGGCATCTCCGGCTACGGCAACTCCGTGGGCGTGCCCACCGTGGGCGGCGAGGTGGTCTTCGACGAGTGCTACGCCGACAACCCGCTCGTCAACGTGATGTGCATCGGCGTGATGCCGGTGGAGCGGCTGGTCCTCGGGGCCGCGACCGGCGTGGGCAACCTGGCGGTGCTGCTCGGGTCCGCCACCGGCCGGGACGGCATCGGCGGGGTGAGCGTGCTGGCCTCGGCCGGCTTCGGCGACGCCGAGGCCGACGCCGACAAGCGCCCCAGCGTGCAGGTGGGCGACCCCTTCGAGGAGAAGCGCCTGATCGAGGCCTGCCTGGAGCTGCTCGACGCCGGCCTGGTGGTCGGCATCCAGGACCTCGGCGGCGCCGGCCTCACCTGCGCCACCAGCGAGACCGCCTCCCGGGGCGGGGTGGGCATGGACGTCTACGTCGCCGAGGTGCCCCAGCGCGAGCCCGGCATGGCGCCGTTCGAGGTCATGACGAGCGAGAGCCAGGAGCGGATGCTGGCCATCGTCACCCCGGAATCGCTGGCCCGGGTGCTGTCGGTGTGCCGGCGCTGGGAGGTGCGGGCCTCGGTGGTGGGCACCGTCACCACCGGCGGCCGCCTCCGGATCCTCGACCGCGCCGGCGGGGAGGTGCTGGCCGACGTGCCGGCGTCGTCGCTGCACGAGGACGCCCCCCTCTACGACCGGCCGATGCGGCAGCCGGCGCCGGCGCCCGACATGGGACCGCTGGAGCCGGTCGACCCCGGTGCCGAGCTGCTCGACCTGCTCGAGGACCCGGCCTGGGTCTACCGCCAGTACGACCACCAGCTGTTCCTGAACACGGTGGAGGCCCCCGGCGGCGACGCCGCGGTCCTCCGGCTCAAGGCACCGGGCCTGCCCGCCGCCAGCCGCGAGGCGAGGCGGGGGCTGGCCGTGGCCACGGACGGCAACGCCCGGTGGTGCGCCGTCGACCCCCGGGCCGGCACCGCCATGGTGGTGGCCGAGGCGGCTCTGAACGTGGCCTGCGCCGGCGCCCGGCCGGCGGCGGTGGTGAACTGCCTCAACTTCGGCAACCCCGAGCACCCCGAGGTCATGTGGCAGCTGTCGGAGGCCATCGACGGGATGGCCGAGGCGTGCCGGGCCCTGGGGCTGCCGGTGGTGGGCGGCAACGTCAGCCTCTACAACGAGAGCCGGGGCCGCGACATCGACCCCACGCCGGTCGTCGGCGTGGTGGGACTGATCGAGCGGCTGGAGCGCCGGCCCCCGGGGGTGACGCTGGTGGACGGCGGCCGCCTCCTGCTGCTGGGCCCGGCCGGCGCCGGGCTGGGCGGGTCGCGATGGGCGCTGCAGACCCACGGCCGGCGCGGCGGCCCGTTGCCCGTCCTGGACCTGGCCGCCCACGCCCGGCTGCTGGAGCTGGTGCGGGGCCTGGCCGCCGACGGCGTGCCCGCCGGCCTGCACGACGTCTCCGACGGCGGCCTGGGCGTGGCCCTGGCCGAGATGGCGGTGCGCTCTGGGATCGGCTTCACCGTCGCCGGCGTGGACGGCGCCGGCGGCCTGTTCTCGGAGTCGCCCTCGCGGGTGGTGGTGTGCGCCCCGTCGGACGAGGCGGCGGCCGAGGTGGGGGCGCGGGCGGCGGCGGCCGGCGTCCCCGTCGCCACCCTGGGCACCGCCGGCGGCGACCGCTTGGTGATCGAGGGGCTGGTGGACGTCACCGTGGCCGCCGCCACCGAGGCGTGGCACGTGGCCATCCCCGCCGCCCTCACCCCCTGAGCTCCGTCCACATCCCAGTAGCGGTCCAGCAGGTGGACCTGTACCGGGAGATGGACGGTCAGGCGCCGGGGCGGCGGGCCTCCAGCTCGTCCAGCGCCGTGTCCGGGACCTCGAGGTCGCCCCTCCCCACGCCCACCGCCAGGTCGGGCTTGTAGGTGCCGTGGTGGTCGGAGCCGCCGGCGACGGCCAGGTCCAGCCGGCGGGCCATCGCGGCCAGGCCGGCGCGCTGGGTGGGGTCGTAGCGGCCGTACACGGCCTCGACGCCCCCGAGCCCGGCCTCGGCCAGCTCGGCCACGGCCGACTCGAGCGCCGGCGGGTCGAGTCGGGTGCTGAGCGGGTGGGCCAGCACCGCGACCCCACCCGAGGCCCGGGCCAGGGCGATGGCGCGGGCCGGCTCGACGGTCCGGCGGGGCACGTCGCCGGGCCGGCCGCGGACCAGCCACTGCTCGAAGGCGTTGTCGATGCTGGTGGCCCGGCCCTGGCGCACCAGGAGGGCGGCGGCGTGGGGGCGGCCGGCGCCGGAGCCCCCGGCCTCGGCCAGCAGCTCCTCGTAGGAGAGCCCGAGGGCCTCGGCCATGCGCAGGTTGCGGTCCTCCCGGGCGTGCTGCAGGTGGACCAGCTCGTCCTGGAACGGCCCCTCGCCCGGCTCCACGAAGTACACCAGCAGGTGGAGGTCGCCGCGCTGCCACCGGCACGACACCTCGCACCCGGGCACCAGGCGCACGCCCAGCTCCGAGGCCCGGGCGCCGGCCTCCGCCAGCCCGTCCAGCCGGTCGTGGTCGGTGAGGGCCACGGCCGAGCAGCCGGCCTCGGCCGCCAGCTCGGGGATGCGGGCCGGCGGGTCGGACCCGTCGGAGACGGTGGAGTGGGTGTGCAGGTCGATCACGGGGCCTTCACGCTATGCAGCCGGCGCCGGTCCGATCGGCCGGCACCGGCCGGGCGTGTGCGAAACTGGCGGCGTGACGGTTGGGCCTCCCCATCCTGCCGACGCGGGGGGAGACGACCACCCCCGCGAGGCCTGCGGCGTCTTCGGCATCTACGCCCCGGGCGCCTCCGTGGCCCACCTCACCTACGACGGCCTGCTGAACCTCCAGCACCGGGGCCAGGAGTCGGCCGGCATGGCCGTGAGCGACGGCCAGACCATCACCATCGTCAAGGACATGGGCCTGGTCACCAACGTGTTCGACGAGCGCACGCTGGCGCCGCTCAAGGGCCACCTGGCCATCGGCCACACCCGCTACTCCACCACGGGGTCCAGCACCTGGCGCAACGCCCAGCCCGTCTACCGGGAGCCGGGTGAGTCCGGCTTCGCCCTGGGCCACAACGGCAACCTCACCAACACCGAGGCCCTCGCCCGCGAAGCGGGCATGCTGCCCGGCACCGTCACCAGCGACAGCGACCTGGTGGCGGAGCTGATCGCGTCCTGCTTCCCGGCCGACGACGACGGCCACAGCGACGGGCGTGACCTGGAGCGGGCCCTGGTGGAGGTCCTCCCCCGGCTCGAGGGCGCGTTCTCCTTCGTGCTGATGGACAGCGCCCACCTCATCGGCGTGCGCGACCCCAACGGGTTCCGGCCCCTCTGCCTGGGCAAGACCGACACGGGCTGGGTGCTGGCGTCGGAGTCGCCCGCCCTCGACGTCATCGGCGCCCACTTCGTGCGGGAGATCGACCCGGGCGAGATGATCGTCATCGACGCCGGCGGGTGGCGGTCGCAGCGGCCCTTCCCGCCCGAGCGGGTGAACCCGAAGCTGTGCCTGTTCGAGTTCATCTACATCGCCCGGCCCGACACCCACCTCTACGGCAAGGACGTCCACGGCGCCCGCAAGCGCATGGGCGAGCTACTGGCCGAGCAGGCGCCGGTGGACGCCGACATGGTGATGGGGGTGCCTCAGTCCGGCGTGCCGGCGGCCGAGGGCTACGCCGAGCGCAGCGGCATCCCCTACGGCCAGGGCCTGGTCAAGAACGCCTACGCCCACCGCACCTTCATCGCCCCCAGCCAGGAGCTGCGCAGCCAGGGCGTGCGCCGCAAGCTGAACCCGCTGCGGCGCAACGTGGCCGGCAAGCGCCTGGTGGTGGTGGACGACTCCATCGTGCGGGGCACCACCCAGCGGGCCATCGCCCGCATGCTGCGCGAGGCGGGGGCCAGGGAGGTGCACGTCCGCATCACCAGCCCGCCCTACAAGTGGCCGTGCTTCTACGGCGTCGACACCGGCACCCGCTCCGAGCTGCTGGCCGCCAACCTGTCGGTGAGCGAGATCCAGGACTACCTCGACGTCGACTCGCTGGCCTTCCTCAGCCTCGACGGCCTGGAGCGGGCCGTCGACGCCCCCGGCGCCGGCTTCTGCAACGCCTGCCTCACCGGCGAGTACCCCACCGAGGTCCCGGTCCACTTCACCAAGGCGATGCTGGAGGGCGACAGCGCCGACCCCGGCCCGGACGCCTACCTGGGCGACCCGGCCGGCTCCGACCGTGGCTGAGGGCGCCGGGGCGGCGGGTCCGCCCGGCGCCACCTATGCCGAGGCCGGGGTCGACATCGGCGCCGGCGAGCGGGCCGTCGAGCGCATCAAGGCCAGCGTCCGCTCCACCTTCCGGCCCGAGGTCCTGGGCGACATCGGAGGCTTCGGCGGGCTGTTCGCCTTCCCCAAGGACCGCTACCGCGACCCGGTGCTGGTGGGCTCCACCGACGGGGTGGGCACCAAGGCCCTCATCGCCCAGGCCACGGGGCGCTTCGACACCATCGGCATCGACCTGGTGGCCATGTGCGTGGACGACCTGGCCTGCCAGGGCGCCGAGCCCCTCTTCTTCCTGGACTACATCGCGGTGGGCCGCCTCGACCCCGACCACATCGAGGCGCTGGTGGAGGGCGTCGTCAACGGATGCCGCCAGGCCGGGTGCGCCCTCCTGGGCGGGGAGATGGCCGAGCACCCCGGCGCCATGGAACCCGGCGAGTTCGACCTGGTGGGCTCGGCCATCGGTGTGGTGGAGCGGGACCGGGTCGTCACCGGGCGCCGGCTCCGGCCCGGCGACGTGCTGCTCGGCCTGCCGTCGCCCAACCTGCGTTCCAACGGGTTCTCCCTCGTGCGGCGGGTGCTGCTGGAGCTGGGCGGCCGGCGGCTGGACGAGCCCGCGTACCCCGGCGCCTCCCACAGCCTGGGCGAGGAGCTGCTGGCGCCGTCGGTCATCTACTCGCCGGCGGTGTCGGCGCTGCTCGGGGCGGTGGACGTGCGGGCCGTGGCCCACGTCACCGGTGGCGGCCTCCCCGGCAACCTGGCGCGGGTCCTGCCCCCCGGCGTCGACGTCGAGGTCGACCTCGGCGCGTGGGAGCGGCCGCCGATCTTCGGCGAGATCCAGCGCATCGGCGCCGTGGCCGACGACGAGATGGCCCGGGTGTTCAACCTCGGCATCGGCATGGTGGTGGCCGTCCCCGCCGGCCGGGAGGAGTTCGCCGCCCTCGACCTGCTGCGGGACAAGGGCCACTACGCGGTGCGGGTCGGCTCGGTGACCGAGGGCGAGGGCCGGGTCCACCTCCACGGCTCGCCCCGGTAGGGGGACGCCCGGTACCCGGCGCTACACCATGACCCAGGCCGTCTCCAGGGCCGGGCCGGCGTCGCCGGGGAAGCTGCAGCGCAGGCTCACCAGCCCCGTCTCCACCTCGGCGGTGAAGCGGCCGATCTCATCGGCGACCACGACCAAGGCGCCGCGGGCCGACTGGACCACGACGTCGGCCGACCGGATCTCCACGTCGGCGCCGCGCGGCGGCACGAGCTGGCCGAGCAGGCGGCGCTGGTCGCCCACCTCCACCACCTCGAGCTCCACGGTGACCCGCGGCCCCTCGAAGGTGAGGGCCCGGGGCCCGGCGTCCGTGCCGCGCACGCCGGCCAGGCGGGCGTCGTCCAGCAGCGAGTCGTAGGCCAGGTCGGCCAGCTCGGCGTCGATCGTGCGCCACACGAAGCTCTCCCGCGCCATGTGCTGCACGCGGGCCGGGATCGGGTCGTGCTCCCGGGCCGCCGCTCGCAGCGTCTCGAGGAGCCGCCGGTCCGCCTCGTCCCTGGCCTCCACCTCGTCGGGCATCGTCGCTCCTCACTCTCTCCGGGTGTCAGAGACGTCCAGGGCACCCGTGATACGGGCTTTGCGGCGGAGGTGCTCGAGGCAGCGGGCCCGGGTGGGCCCGATGCTGCCCACCGCCATGTCGAGGAGGGTGGCGATCTCGTCGTAGCTCGGGGGCGGGTCGGCGATCAGCAGGCGCAGGAGGACCTGGCACCGCTCGCTGATGCCGGCGAAGGCCTGCCACAGCTCCTGGTTGCGCTCGCCCGCCAGCAGGCCGGCGTCGACCTGGTCGACCTCGTTCGGGAGCGGGTCGACCTCGGCCTCGAAGTCGGTGGGAACCTGGCGGCCGGAGAGGCGCAGCACCCGGAGGCACTCGTTGCGGGCGGTGGCGGCCAGCCAGGCGCCCACCCGGTCGGGCTCGCGGAGGCGGTCGAGGTTCTCGACCAGCCGCAGCCACACCGTCTGGCTCACGTCGGCGGCGGCGGCCGAGTCGAGCCGGTGGCCGCGGGCGATGGACCAGACCAGGCCCTCGAAGCGCATGACCAGCGCATCCCAGGCGTCCCGGTCGCCCTGGCCGGCCAACCGCACCAGCTCCCCCTCCGCCGTGCCGGCCACGCCCGAATGGTAGGCGGCGATGCGGGTCAGCGGCCGGAACCGAAGCACACGAACCCGGCCGAGGCGGGGTCGGCGCCGCTCCCCCCCCGCACCGCGGCCAGGGCCACGGCCGGCGTGTCCCCGGCCTGGAGCCGGCGGTGGAACGCCAGCATGAGGCGCCGGGTGGCGTCGTCGGGCACGGGGATGACGCTGGCCACGAGGGTGGCCGTCCCCAGCGAGAACACGGCCGCGGCCAGGCCCATCACCTCGTCGCCGGGTCGTACGGCCGACAGCCCGGAGTCGCACGCGGAAAGGACCAGGGTGCGAGGGGCCCGGCGGAGGCCCTCCAGGTCGTAGACGGTCAGCGGGCCGTCGGCCAGCTGCAGGCAGGAGAACAGCGGGTTGTCGGCCCGGAACCGGCCGTGGGCGGCGATGTGCACCAGGCCGGCGCCGTCGAGGGCGGCCGCCACCGCCTCGACCGTGGCCCGGCGCCCGGTGAGGCGGACGGCGCCGGGATGGCGGCGGGCCAGCGCCGCCACCTCGGCCGCGGCGTGGTCCAGGCCCGGCCCGGCCACCAGCACCACCCTGGACCCGGCCCGGGGCCGGTTCGCCCCCGTCGATCCCCGCCACCACAGCGCCGCCGACGGCGCCACCACCACCGGCCGGCCTCCGCACGACGGCAGGCTGGCCCACGGCAGGGCGTGCAGCTCGGCGGGCGGGACGAGGACCAGCGGGCGGGACCCGACGTCGGCCAGCACCGGCTGGAGGAGAAGGCGGTCGAGGCGCCGGCCACTGTGGACGGCGGAGGCCTCCGCCGCCTCCAGCGACGCCGGCGATCCCCGCCCGAACGCCAGCCGGCGCAGGGCCGACCGGAGGGCCTCGAGCTCCAGGCGCACCGGCGCCACGGGACCGAGCGGGCGGAGGCGCAGCCGGCCGCCGGCCAGGACGACGGCGTGAAGGTCGCCGTCCGCCTCCACCAGCTCCACCAACGCCTGCGGGCCCAGCTCGGCCGCCAGCTGGCGGGCCGTGGGCGGAGGATCGGCGGCCGACACCCCGGTCGCCCGGGCGTGGCGCGCCCGGCGCCGGACCGATTCCTCGGCCGCGGCCACGCGGGCCAGGAGGCCGGCGGTGGGCCGGCCCTCGAGGGCGGCCGCGTCGGCCTCGGCCGCGACCCGGCGCAGCTCGGCCAGGTCGCGGGCCAGGTCGCCGCCGTCGCCGGGACGGGCCGGCGGGAGGTGCAGCGCCCCGGCCCGCCAGCGCTCGGCCCAGGCCAGGACCCGGTCGGGTCGGCCGTCCTCCAGCGCCAGCCCCAGCCCCATCCGGGCCAGGTCGGCGGCGTGGCCCGACGCGTGCACCCGCAGCTCGGTGGCGCCGAGTGCGGCCCGGTAGCGGTCGAGGATCCGCAGACCGGCCCGCAGCCCCTCATCCGCCCCCCGCCGGTCGCCCCCGGCCAGCCGCAGCAGCGCCTCGGCGTGCCACGCCCGGGCCCGCTGCTCGGCCGGCCCCCGCCGGCGGGCGGCGCTGGCGAGGGCCAGCTCCCGGCGGGCGGCGGGCCGCCGCCCCAGCCCCAGCGCCACCTGGGCCGCGATGAGGCGGGCGTCCAGGGCGGGGATGGCCCATCCCGCCGTCTCGAGCGCGGCAGCGGCACGGCGGGCGGCGGCCAGCAGGCCGGGCGAGCACTCCCCGCCCTGCCAGGCGGCGCGTACCGAGAGCAGCCGGGCCAGGGCCAGCCAGCTGCTGCGGCGCTGGCGGGTGAAGGCCCCTGCCGCCTCGTCGGCGGCCGCCTGCGCCCCCGTGCAGTCGCCGTCGAGGAGCAGGGCCGACGCCAGCATCAGCTGCGCCTCGGCCAGGTAGCTGGCCCGGCCCTCCCGGCCGAGCTGGTCCACCGCCGCCGACGCCGCCCGCCGGGCCTCGGCCACCAGGCGGGCCGGGATCAGGGCCTCGCACCGGTCCCGGAGCCCCACCGCGTCCACCAGACCGTGGGCCGCGAAGTAGTCGTCGGCCTGGTCGAACCAGGCCAGGGCGGCGGGCAGGTCGCCCTGCCGGGCCGCCACGAAGCCCAGGTTCTGCAGCGTGTTGGCCGCCATGCGGTCCTCGCCGAAGGACCGGTAGAGCTCGAGGGCACGGCGGAGATCGCCGGCGGCGGCCCTGTGCGCCCCCCGGCCGGCGCAGACCATGGCGCGGTTGTTGAGCAGGTCGGCCTCGTTGGCCCGGTCGCCGGCCCGGCGCAGGCCGGGGAGGGCCCGGCGGTAGCCGGCCAGCGCCTCGTCCAGCCGGCCCTGGATCAGGAAGACGTTGGCCTCGTGCAGCCGGAGGCGGGCCAGCGCGCCGCCCCGGAGGGACGGGGCGGCCCGCTCCGCCTCCCGCAGGCCGGCGGCCGGGTCACCGGCGAAGGCCAGGGTGGGGACCAGGGCCAGCCTGGCCTCGCACGCCTCCTCGTCCAGCCCGTGCTCCTCGGCGATGGCGAGCGACCGCCGCAGCAGGTCGACGGCCCCGGCCATGTCGTCGTTGGCCCGGGCGGCCAGGCCGGCGGCCCGGGTGGCCACGGCCGCTGCCGCCGGGTCGCCCTCCGACCGGGCCGCGTCCAGGGCGAGCCGGGCCTG
>JBQTJJ010000018.1:0-6757 GCA_052387235.1 Actinomycetota bacterium | reverse complement strand
CGACGACTTCGTCGGGCGGAGCGTCCACCTCCGTGAGGTGGACCGGATCCTCGGCGAGGTGGAGCGGGGCCGGGGCGGCCTGCTGATCGTCACCGGCGAGGCGGGGATCGGCAAGACGCGGCTGTGCGACGAGGCGGTGGCGCGGGCGCGGGCCCGGGGCCTGGCGGTGGCGTCGGCCGCGTGCTGGGAGTCGGCGTCAGTGGCGGGGCTGTGGCCTTGGAGCCAGCTGCTGCGCCGGCTCCTCGCCGACCGGCCTTCGCTGGTGGACGGGTTGGGTGCGCGCCGGCGCTGGATCGACGTGGTCGTCGGTGGTGCCCCTGCCGGCGAAGAGGACCCGGACACGGCCCGGCTCGAGGTGGCGGACGCCGTGGTCGACCTCCTGCGGGCCGCCGGCCGCGACCGGGCCGGCCTGCTGGTCCTCGACGACCTCCACTGGGCCGATGCACCCTCCGTGCGATTGCTGGCCGCCGTCACCCCCGCCCTGCGGTCGACCCCGATGGTCCTGGCCGTCGCCTACCGCGACACCGATGTCGGCGGCGAGCTGTCCGAGCTGCTCCCGCACCTCCTGCGGCACGGGTCGGTGGTGGCGCTGGAAGGGCTCACGCCGGGCGAGGTGGCGGAGCTGATGTCGGCGACCACCGGGACGGTGCCGGACGGCGGCGTCGTCGACGCGCTCTACGGGCGGGCCGGCGGAAACCCGTTGTTCACCCGGGAGCTGGTGCGGTTCGGACTCGACACTGACGCCCTGCCGCCGACGGTGGGAGCCACCCTCGGGGCCCGCATCGGCCGGCTGTCGGCCGGGTGCCGGCAGACGCTCACGGTGGCGGCGCTGGCCGGGGACGAGTTCACGCCGGACCTGGTGGCCCTGGCCGCCGGCGCCGGACCCGACGAGGTGCTGGGGGCGATCGACGAGGCGGCGTCGGCCCGGCTGGTGGAGACGGGGACCGGGCCCGGTCGGTTCCGCTTCACCCACGCCCTGGCCCGGGCCGCCGCCCTCGAGGGCATCGGCCTGGCCCAGCGCGTCCGGCTCCACGCCTCGGTGGGGGCGGCGCTCGAGACCCTCCGGGCGCGGGGCCTGGCCGTCGACGCTGCCGCCCTGGCCCACCACTTCGCGGCGGCGGCGGCTGTGGCCGGCTGCGCCGGCCGGGCGGTGACCTGGTCGATGGCGGCGGCGGCAGAGGCGGGGCGCCGCACCGCCTACGAGGAGGCGGCCCGGCTGCTCCGCCAGGCGGTTGGCGCCCTCGATCTCGATCCCGCCGCCGCCGACCGGGTCGAGGTCCTGCTGGCCCTGGGCGACGCGGAGCAGCGCGCCGGCGCGTCGGACCGGGCCCGCCGGGCCTACCGGGAAGCGGCGCGGCTGGCCCGGGAGGGGGGCCTCCCCCTGGGGCTGGCCCGCGCCGCCCTCGGCGTGGGAAGCGGCGGCGGCTTCGAGGTCGTGCTGGCCGACCAGGAGCAGATCGACCTGCTGGAGGAGGCGCTCGTCGCCACGGGCGACGGCCACCCGGCGCTGCGGTCCCGTCTCTGCGGCCGGCTGTCGATCGCCCTGACCTACGGCGCCGGCCACCACCGCCGCCTGGACCTGGCCGACGAGGCCGTGGAGCTGGCCCGCGCCTCGGGCGACCGGGAGGCGCTGGCATGGGCACTGGCCGCGTACTGCGACGCCATCTCCGGTCCGGCTGATCTGGCGGCCCGGGAGCGGGCCGCGACCGAGGTGGTGTCGCTGGCCCAGGGCCTCCGGGACCGGCGCCTCGAGCTGCTGGGCCGCCGGCTCCGGGCCATGGCCCTGCTCGAGCGGGGCCAGACGGCCGGGTTCGACCGTGAGGTCGACGACTACGCCGCCGTGGCCGGGACCCTGCGCCAGCCGCTCTACCTCTGGCTGGTGCCGCTGTGGCGGGCCATGCGCCTGGGCATGGCCGGGCAGTTCGACGAGGCCGACGGGCTGCGCAGGGAGGCCCTGGCCCTGGGGGAGCGGGCCGGCAGCGCGAACGCGGCCCTGCTCTGCACGATCCAGGACTGGTGCCTGCGCGCCGACCGGGGTCGGGGCCACGAGCTGCCCGCCCTCCTGGAGGGGATCGCCGACGACGGTCTCGAGTCGACGACGGTGGTGGTCTCCGTCTCCCTGTCGCTGGCGGTGGCGGGCCGGCCGGAGGAGGCGAGGGCCGTGTTCGAGCCCGTGGCCGGGCGGGTGGCGGACGTCCCTGTCGACTCGGAGTGGCTGCCCCTGCTGTGCCAGCTGGCCGTGCTCGTCGACCTGATCGGCGGGCACCGCATCGCGGCGTGGGCCTACGACGCGCTGCTCCCCTTCCGGGACCAGTTCGCGGTGGAGGGCATCGGGTGCTGGTGCCGGGGTTCGGCGGAGGAGTTCCTCGGCCTGCTGGCCCTCGCCCAGGGACGGCGGGCGAACGCCGACCGCCACCTGGCCGCGGCGGCGGCGGCCGACGGGGCGGCCGGCGCCACCGTGGCGGCCCTTCGGGCGGCGGCCCGGCGGGCGCCCGGCCCGGGCCCCGGGACCTTCCGCCGGACCGGCGACGGCTGGGAGCTGGCGTGGGCCGGCACCACGGTCCACGTCCCGGACCGCAAGGGCCTGCACGACCTGGCCCGGATGCTGGCCTCGCCGGGTCGGGAGGTCGCCGCCCTCGACCTGGCCGGGACGCCCGTGGTCGAGGGTGCCGGCGACGAAATCCTGGACGTGGCGGCCCGCCACGCCTACGCGACCCGCCTGCGCCGGATCGAGTCCGAGCTGGACGAGAGCGACGGGCGGGCCGACACGGCCCGGTCGGCCCGGCTGGCGGCCGAGCGCGACGCCCTGGTCGACCAGCTCACGGCCGCGTACGGCCTGGGGGGGCGGTCGCGCCGGCTGGGCCCGTCGGCGGCCGAGCGGGCCCGGTCCAGCGTCACCCAGCGGATCCGCGAGGCGGTGCGGCTGGTCGAGCGCCGGCACCCCGAGATGGCCGCCCACCTGCGGGAGTCCGTGCGGACCGGGGCCTTCTGCGTCTACGACCCGCGGGAGCCGGTGACCTGGCAGCTGTGAGCGGCTGTGAGGCGCGGCCTCACACCGGGCTCCCCGTCCTCACGCCTTGGGGGTACACCATCCAACCGGAGGAGGACCCATGGGGAAGATCAGCAAGGACCAGGCGTCGCAGGTCGAGGAGATGGAGGGCTTCGAGGGGCGCTACGAGGACATCGACGGCTACACCGTCGGCTTCGAGACGTACACCGCCGACGCCGACCCGGCGCCGCTGTTCCAGGGACTGCCCGACGACCACTGCCAGTGCCCGCACTGGGGCGTGGTGCTGCGGGGCAAGCTCGTGTACCGCTACGCCGACGGCACCTCGGACGAGATCACCGCCGGCCAGGCGTACGTCGCCCGCCCCGGCCACCTGCCCCTGATGTTCGCCGGCACCGAGATCGTGGAGTTCAGCCCGTCGGAGCAGCTGGGCCGGACCATGGAGGTGGTGCTGAGGAACCTGGCGGCGGCGGAGGCATGATCCCGGCGGCGCCGGCCGGCGGCGCCCCGGCGGGGGTCGCCGCCGGCCCCGCCGTCCTGGACACCGCCGTCGAGCGGTCGCCGCTCGCCGGCCACGACGGGCGCTCCGGCGCCCGCCTCGAGCGGGTGCGCCTGGCCGACGGCACCCGGCTGGTGGTGAAGCGGGCCGCCGCCGGCACGGACCTCGCCATGCGGCTGTCGGGCGACACCGAGGGGCGCGAGCTGTGCCTGTGGGCCACCGGCGCCCTCGACCGACTCCCGGCCGGCGTCGCTCACGCCATGGTGGGCGGCTGGCGCGAGGGCGGGGCCGTGGTGACCGTGATGCGCGATCTGGGCGACGCCGTGCTCGGCTGGGACACGCCGGTGGGGCGGGAGGACCGCCGGCGCATCTTCGCCGCCGCCGCCGCCGTGCACGCCGCCTTCGCCGGCCGCCCGCCCGCCGGCCTGTGCCCGCTCGCCACCCGGCTCTCCCTGTTCGCGCCCGCCGGCCTGCGGTCCCTGCGGTGCGAGCACCACCCGCTGGTCGACCTCGCGCTGCGGGGTTGGGAGCAGTTCGCCGACCTGGTCCCCGCCGACGTGGCCGGCGCGGTCGCCGCCGTGCACGCCGCCCCCGGCCCCCGCGCCGCCGCCCGCGCGGCCCGGGGCCCCACGCTCGCGCACGGCGACCGTTGGCTCGTCAACGTCGCACTCGAACCGGACCGGGTGGTGCTCCTCGACTGGAACCTGGCCACCGAGGCGCCCGGCGCCCTCGACGTCGCGACCTTCCTGATGGGGGCCTCCGCGCTGGATGTGGCGCCCGACGACCTGCTGCACGAGGCCCGTCTCGCCGCGGGTGACGGCCACGACGAGATCGCGCTGCGGCTGGCGCTGCTGGCCGCGGTGGCGGACCTGGGCTGGAACAAGGCCCTCGACGCCGCCGGCCACGCCGACCCCGCCATCCGCGCCCGGGAGGCCGCCGGCCTGTCCTGGTGGGTGGCCCAGGCCCGGCGCACCCTCGAGCTCGGCCTGGTCTGAACCCAGGAGGGGCGACGGCCTTCCGGGTCACTCGTCGCACTCCGGGATGGAAGAGGACACGACCGTCACGAGGGCTCGGCTCAGGGATTGAACAGAAGAAACCCTTGTCCCATAAGGGTTTCTCCTTGATCGGTTCATCGAACAGGTGTACGATTACGGACATGCTCGACGAGCTGGAGGACGTGCTGGACAAGGTGTGCGCCGACGCCACCACCTTCGCCGACGGCGACAGCATCGAACGCCTGCACCGGGCCCTGGCCCGCCTGGAGGCGGCCACCACGGTGGCGTCGGGCGCCTTCGACGCCGCCGGCGGGTGGCAGTCCGGCCGGGCCCGGTCGGCCGCGGCCTGGATCGCCTACCGCTGCAACCTCCCCAAGGCCGCCGCCTCCCGGCGGGTGCACCTCGGCCGTGACCTCCGCCACCTGCCGGTGACGGAGCGGGCGTGGCTGGCGGGCGACGTGGGGGGTGCCCACGCCTCGGTGCTGGCCCGGGCCCGCACAAAGGCCACCGCCGAGGCCATGGAGCGCGACGAGGACCTGCTCGTGTCCAAGGCCTCCGGCCTGCACTTCCCGGCCTTCGTGCGGGCGGTGGCCTACTGGTCACAGCGGGCCGATCCCGACGGCACCGAGGACCGCGCCGCCAAGCAGGTGGAGGGCCGGCGGTTCCACCTCTCGCAGGGCTTCGAGGGCACGTGGCTGGGCGACCTGTTGCTCGACCCCGTGGGCGGCGCCATCGTCCACACCGCACTGCAGCGCATCGTGGACGAGTTGTTCGACGACGACTGGTCCGAGGCCCGGGCCCGGGTAGGAGAGGGCGCCGGTGTCGACGACCTCCGCCGCACCCCGGCCCAGCGCCGGGCCGACGCCCTGATCGAGATGGCGGTGCGGTCCGGCACCGCTCCCGCCGGCGGCCGGCGTCCCGAGCCGCTGTTCACCGTGCTGGTGGGCTGGGAGACCTTCGCCGGGCCCGTCTGCGAGCTGGCCAACGGCACCGTGGTGAGCCCGGGCACGGTGGCCGAGTGGCTGGACCGGGCGTGGGCCGAGCGGGTGGTGTTCGACACCCCGTCGAGGGTGATCGACGTGGGCGAGACCAGGCGGTTGTTCACCGGGGCGCTGCGCCGGGCCGTCCAGGTGCGCGACCGGGAGTGCTTCGAGGACCTCTGCGACGTGCCCGCCGAGTGGTGCCAGGTCGACCACATCGAGCCATGGGCGGCCGGCGGGCGCACCACCGAGGCGAACGGCCGCCTGGCCTGCGGGTTCCACAACCGGGCCCGTCACCGGGGGCCGGATCCTCCGCCGAGGCGGTGAGCCCAGGGGGTTTCAGGCGCCGCCTTCGCCCATCAGGGCGACGTCCGCGCGGTGATCAGCCAGGCAGATCCGGCGAACCGCACACCGTCGGGGGTGGCGTGACGCTCGAGCACCGCACGCAACTCCTCCAGCGTCCCGGTTCGCACCGAGTCGTCGAGATCGGCCGTCAGTCCACGGGTGATGCCGAGCGTCGAGACGAACGAATACGCGTCGTCGGTGTCGCGCCCGAACCACATCGGCTCGTCGACCGCGGTGAACTCGACCTCGTCGAACCCGGCGGCAACGAGGCGCTCGGTCGTGAGGTCGCGGTCGGCCATGCCGAAGGGGCCCGGCACACCAGGCTGTGGGATCGGCAGGTCGCGACCGGCTGCGAGTGCGTCTCGGATGGCGCTGATCCACTCGTTGCGCCCGAGCTCCCGCCAGGCCTGGAACGCGATCCCCCCCTGTGGTCGAAGCGCGCCGCGGATATTGGCGAACGCGGCGACGGGGTCGGCGAAGAACATGGCGCCGAAGCTGCTGATGGCCAGGTCGAACGACGCCGGTTCGAACGGGTGCACCTGGGCGTCGGCCTGCTCGAACCGCACGTGATCCAAGCCGGCCGCGGCCGCGTTCGCCCGGCCGACCCCCAGCATCCGCGACGACAGGTCCACCCCGAGAACCGCGCCCTCGACCGCCCGTTTCCCCACCGCGAGCGTCGTCCCCCCTGTTCCGCATCCGACGTCGAGCACGGCGCTGCGCGCGTCGACGTCGATCGCGTCCAGCAGGCGGTGGACATACGTGGATGACGCTGCCTCGTAGCGAGCGGCGTGTTCGGCCCAGTGGTCGCCCTCGGCGCCGTCCCACGCTGCTGCCATGTCGGCGTTTCCTGCCGCAGTTCCGGTCCCACCTGCCGCCATCGCCATCTCCCCGGTCGCCTCGAGCCCAAAATACGCCATCACCGCCAAGGGCC
>JBQTJJ010000017.1:0-2719 GCA_052387235.1 Actinomycetota bacterium | reverse complement strand
GAGAGGCGGACCAGGGCGGGGTCGACGGCGAACGGCGACCCGGCCGCGCTGGCGTGGGTCATGCGGGCGGGGTGCTCGATGAGCGACTCGACCGCGCCCAGCGACTCGGCGAGGGTGAACAGCCGGGTGCGCTGCGCCACCTCCAGCGCGGCCGCCTCCCCGCCGGCGGCGAGGAACGACACCATCCCGCCGAAGCCGCGCATCTGGCGGCGGGCCACGTCGTGGTGGGGGTGCCCGGGGAGCCCGGGCCACAGGACCGAGGACACGGCCGGGTGCCCGCACAGCAGCTCTACCACCGCCCCGGCGTTGGCGCAGTGGCGGTCCATGCGAACCGCCAGCGTCTTGACCCCGCGGAGCACGAGGTAGCAGTCGAACGGGCCGGGCACCGCTCCGGCCGCGTTCTGCAGGAACCGGATCCGCTCGGCCAGCCCGGCGTCGTCCACCGCCACGAAGCCGCCCAGCACGTCCGAGTGGCCGCCCAGGTACTTGGTGGTGGAGTGGACCACGACGTCGGCGCCGAGGGCGAGGGGCTGCTGCAGGTAGGGCGTGGCGAAGGTGTTGTCGACCACGCAGCGGGCGCCCCTCCGGTGGCACAGATCGGCGACGGCGGCGATGTCGACGATCGACAGCAGCGGGTTGCTCGGCGTCTCCAGCCACACCATCCGGGTGTCGTCGCCGAAGGCGCCTTCTACCGCCCGCAGGTCGTCGAGAGCACAGGTGCTCACCCGCAGGCGCTCCCCGTGGACGCGCGACAGCAGGCGCCAGGTGCCGCCGTAGACGTCGGGTGCGAGCAGCACGTGGCTGCCGTCCGGGACGGTTCGCAGCACGGCGTCCTCCGCCGCCAGGCCGCTGGCGAAGGCCACTCCCGTGGCCGCTCCCTCCAGGGCGGCCAGGCACGCCTCGAGGGCCGAGCGGGTGGGGTTGCCCGACCGCGAGTACTCGTAGCCGTGGTGCTCGCCCACCGCCTGCTGGGCGAAGGTGGTGGCGAGCGTGATGGACGGCACGACCGCCCCGGTGAGGGGATCGGGGTCCTGGCCGGCGTGGATGGCCGCCGTCTCGAAACCCCAGTCGGTCAACGCGAGGCCAGGAAGTCGAGCAGGTCCGATCGGGTGAGCACGCCCACAGGATGGCCGCCGTCGACCACGAGGACGGCGCCGGCGCCCTCCAACCGCGCCACCGCCAGCTCCACCGCCTCGCCGCCGCCGACGGTGGGGAGCGGCGGGCCCATCACGGCCCCGACCGGCTTGTCGAGGAGCACGGGATCGTCGAACGCGGCCTGCAGCAAGTGGCGCTCCTGGACCGAGCCCACGACCTCGGCGAAGGCCAGCGGCGGCTCGGCGCTGATGACCGGGACCTGGGACACCTGGTACTCCCGCAGGATCCCGATCACGTCCCGCACCGTCTCCTCCGGGTGCACGTGGACGAGGCGGGGCAGGGCGCTTCCCTTGCGCTGAAGGACGTCGTTGGCGGTCTGGCCCGCGGCCCGGATGAAGCCGTAGTCGGCCATCCAGGCGTCGTTGTAAAGCTTCGAGAGGTATCCCCGTCCGGAGTCGGGGAAGATCACCACCACCACGTCGCCCGCCCCGAGGTCGCGCCCGACGGTGAGGGCGGCCGACACCGCGGTGCCGCAGGAGCCGCCGGCGAGGATGCCCTCCTCCCTGGTGATGCGGCGGGCGGTGGAGAACGAGTCCTGGTCGCTCACCATCACGACCCGGTCCACCAGCGACGGGTCGTAGGTGGTGGGCCAGAAGTCCTCGCCGATGCCCTCGACCAGGTACGGCCGGCCGCTGCCGCCGGAGTACACCGACCCCTCGGGGTCGGCCCCGACGATCTGGACGGACGGGTTCCGCGCCTTGAGGTAGCGGGCCAGCCCGGTGATGGTCCCGCCGGTGCCGATCGACGCCACCAGGTGGGTGATGCGGCCGCCGGTCTGCTCCCAGATCTCGGGACCCGTGGTGCGGACGTGGGCCTCGGGGTTCATCGGGTTGGAGTACTGGTCCGGCTTGTAGGCGCCCGGGATCTCTCGGACCAGGCGGTCGGAGACCGAGTAGTACGACTCGGGATGCTCCGGCGCCACCGCGGTGGGGCACACGATGACCTCGGCCCCGTAGGCCCGGAGCAGCGCCACCTTCTCGGTGGCGATCTTGTCGGGCATGACGAAGATGCAGCGGTAGCGCCGGCGGGCGGCGACGATGGCCAGGCCCACGCCGGTGTTGCCCGAGGTCGGCTCCACGATGGTCCCGCCCGGCCGCAGCCGGCCGCTGCGCTCCGCCTCCTCCACCATGGCGAGGGCCGGGCGGTCCTTGACGCTCCCGCCGGGGTTGAGGAACTCGAGCTTGGCCAGCAGGTGGCAGTCGACGTCGCGGCCGACCCGGTCGAGGCGCACCAGCGGCGTGCGGCCGATCAGCTCCAGCAGCGACGGCGCGGCATCGAGGGGTGGGCCGGGGTCGGTGAGCGGCCGGACCGGGATCCCGTGCGGGGCCACGTCCTCGTCGGTGTAGAGGGTGACGGCCAGTCCGGCCCGGCGCAGGGCGACGGCGGCCGCCGCCGGCCCGATCACGGCCACGCTGCGGGGGATGTGGGTCCGGGCGTGGGCGATGTCGGCCGCGGCCAGCTCCGGGACCTGGATGACGTGCCCGGCCCGGGCCCTGAGCCGCTCCGGGACGTCGGCGTCCCCGACCACGACGAGAATGTCCACTGACCCCGAGGGTACCGACCC
>JBQTJJ010000016.1:0-3807 GCA_052387235.1 Actinomycetota bacterium | reverse complement strand
CGCCGACGAGTCGAACCACGGCGACACCGTCTCGGCCGCGGCCCGGGGCGAGTTGGCGGGCGTGGCGGCCGCCGGCACCTTCGAGAACCACGGCCAGTACGTCCGTAGCATCGCCACCACCAACGCCGGCCGGGCCGAGGCCGGGGGCACCGCCTCCACTGGCGCCGGCGACGACGATGCGGCCGAGGCCGAGGATGACGCCGACGCCAAGCCCGCGACGGCCGAGGCCGACAACAGTGACGACGACGACGCGGACGACGCGGACGCTGACGACGACGCGGACGCCCCCGGCGCAGCGGGCAGGGCGAAGGCGGCTGCGGCCAAGGGCTGACCCGCCCGCTCGCCGGAGCACCCGAACGACGGTGGGAACGGGGCCCGGAAGGGCCCCGTTCTCCGCGTCCGTGAGAGCGGCCGGACGGCCCCGACTAGCGTTCGCCGACGTGGCGAGCGAATCGATCACGGTTACCGACAACCGCACGGGCGCAACCTTCGACATCCCCATTGAGAACGGCGGGATCTCGTCCGCGGTCTGGCGCAAGGGCCTCCCGGACGTGCTGTTCCACGACCCCGGGTTCATGGCCACCTCGGCGTGCGAGAGCGCCATCACCTATCTCGACGGCGACGCCGGCGAGCTGCGCTACCGCGGCTACCCGATCGAGCAGCTGGCCGAGCGCTCGACCTACCTCGAGGTCGCCTACCTCCTCCTCCACGGCGAGCTGCCCACGGCCGAGCAGTTCGAACCGTGGGTGAAGGACATCACGTACCACACGTTCATCCACGAGAACGTTCGCAAGCGGTTCCTGGAGGGCTTCCACTACGACGCCCATCCCATGGGGATGCTGGTGTCGGCGGTGGCCGCCCTGTCGACCTTCTACCTCGACGCCAAGGACATCCACGACCCGGGGTGCCGGCAGAAGCAGATCGTCCGGCTCATCGCCAAGATGCCCACGTTGGCCGCCGCCGCCCACCGCTTCAGCGTCGGGATGCCGTTCGTCTACCCCGACAACTCGCTGAGCTTCACCGCCAACTTCCTGTCGATGATGTGGAAGGTGGCCGAGCCCCGCTTCGAGGCCAACCCGGCCCTGGCCCGCGCCCTCGACGTGCTGTTCATCCTCCACGCCGACCACGAGCAGAACTGCTCCACCACCGCCATGCGCACGGTTGGCTCGGCCCACGCCGATCCGTACTCGGCCTGCGCCGCCGCCGCCGCCGCCCTCTACGGTCCCCGCCACGGCGGCGCCAACGAGGCGGTGATCCGGATGCTCACCGAGATCGGCAGCCTGGACAACGTGCCGGGGTTCGTCCGGAGCGTGAAGGAGGGCAAGGGGACGATCCTGCTCAACGGCTTCGGCCACCGCGTCTACAAGAGCTACGACCCCCGCGCCCGGATCGTCAAGCAGATCGCCGACGAGGTGTTCGAGGTCACGGGCCGCAACCGGCTGCTCGACATCGCCCTGAAGCTGGAGGAGGTAGCGCTCTCCGACGAGTACTTCATCTCCAGGCGCCTCTATCCCAACGTCGACTTCTACTCCGGATTGATCTACCAGGCCATGGGCTTCCCGATCGAGATGTTCCCGGTGCTGTTCGCCATCCCCCGCACCTCGGGCTGGCTGGCCCACTGGGTGGAGCTGCTCGGCCAGGACGCCAAGATCGCCCGTCCCCGCCAGCTCTACGTGGGCGCCGGCCAGAGGGACTACGTGCCCATCGCCCACCGGTAGAACATGCCCTCGGCGGAGGAGATCTACAGGGAGCTGGCGCCGGCCGTGCTGGGGTATCTCCGGGCCCAGCGGGCGCCCGACCCCGAGGACGTGCTCGGCGAGGTCTTCCTCCAGGTGGCGAGGGACCTGGGCAGCTTCTCCGGCGACGACGCCGCCCTGCGCCGCTGGGTGTTCGCCATCGCCCACAACCGCCTCCTCGACGCCCGCCGGCGCGCGGCGCGGCGGCCGGCGCTGGCCGACCGCCCGGTGCCGGAGCAGCCGGCGCCGGCGATGGACGACGGCATCGACCCCGACCTGGTGCAGGCCCTGTCCGAGCTCACGCCGGACCAGCGCGAGGTGGTGGTGCTCCGGTTCGTGGCCGACCTGCCCCTGGCCGACGTGGCCCACCTCACCCGCCGCCGGGTCGGCGCCGTGAAGGCGCTCCAGCACCGGGCCCTGGAAGCGCTGGCCGGACGGCTGGCGCCCACGCCGGCAGGTCCGGACGAGACCGAGAAGGGCGTTTCGTCCCCGCCCGTATCCTGAGCGGCCCGGCCGGCGCTTACGAGGGCACCATGGAACACTTCGATCAGCAAGACGTCGTCCGCCGGCTGCACTCGATGGGCCAGCAGCCCGTGGACCCCGCCACCGCCGAGCGCCACACCTCCCACCTCGCCGGCATCACGCCCTTCGCAGCCCGGAGCCGGAGGCGGCCCGTGGTCACCGCCGCCCTGGTGGCCGGCGCACTGCTCGGCGGCACCGGGCTGGCGGCGGCCCTGCCCGGTCCCCTGCCCACCCAGGCCTCGTCGGTCGCCAAGTCGGCGCTGGCGAAGGTGAACCTGGCCGACAACGAGCACAAGGCGGCGGGCCAGGCCAAGGCGGCGGCGGCCAAGGCCAAGGCCCACGGCCAGAGCGGTGAGACCCATGGCACGGCCCGCTTCCTCACGGGCTGCACGCTCCCCGGCGGCGGGGCGTTCACCGGGAACCACGGCGCGTACGTGAAGGCCTGGGTGCAGGCGGCCGTGGACGACCCGGCCACCCCGGCCAACGAGAAGAGCGAGGCGGCCACCAGGGCGGCCGAGTCCGATTGCGGCAAGCCGCTCTCGTCCGTGAACAACGCCCAGTCCGAGACCACGCCTGCGGACGCCGGCAAGCCCGCGGACGCCGGCAAGCCCGCCACCACCGGGAGGTCGGCCGAGGCCGGCAAGCCCGCCACCGCCGGCAACTCGGCGGAGGCCGGCAGGCCCACGAGCCCCGGGAAGTCCGACGAGGCCCATCCGCCGGCCGAGGCCGGCCAGGGCGCCGCGAACAGCAGCGTCCCCGACGACACCAGCACCAGCACCAGTACCAGCAGCAGCAGCACCAGTACCAGCAGCACCAGCACCCCGTAGGGGCGAACCAGCTTCAGCGGAGCACCGCCCGGTGGCAGCGTGGCCGCCGGGCGGGTTCGCGTCCGGGGACGGCCGCGCCGGTCGCGCCCGGGGCGGTGACAGGATGGCCCCGTGCCCGCCCCGGACGCCCTGGACGACCTGGTCGACCTCCTCGACCTCGAGGCCATCGAGGTCAACGTGTTCCGGGGCCGCAGCCCCGACGACCAGCGCCAGCGCGTCTTCGGCGGCCAGGTGGCGGGCCAGGCCCTGGTGGCGGCGGGGCGGACGGTGCAGCCCGGCCGGCCCGTCCACTCCCTCCACGCCTACTTCCTGAGGCCGGGCGACCCGTCGGTGCCGATCGTGTACGACGTCGACCGCATCCGGGACGGCCGCTCCTTCACCACCCGCCGGGTGGTGGCGATCCAGCACGGGCAGGCCATCTTCAACCTGGCTGCGTCGTTCCACCAGGCCGAGGACGACGGCTTCGACCACCAGCTGCCGGCGCCGGCCGCGCCCCCGCCGGACGGCCTGCCCACCTTCGGCGAGCGGCTCGAGCCGTTCAGGGAGCAGGTGGGGGAGTGGTACAGCCGGCCCCGGCCCATCGACATCCGCCACGTCGCCGACCCGCCCCATGTCACCGGGGGGGCCGACCGCCGGCCCCCGTGCCAGCAGGTGTGGTTCCGCGCCGACGGCACCCTTCCGGACGACGCCCTGCTCCACGCCTGCGTCGTGACCTACGCGTC
>JBQTJJ010000015.1:0-20044 GCA_052387235.1 Actinomycetota bacterium | reverse complement strand
ACGGGCGCCGAGGAAGGTGGGGATGGCGATGGCGAGCAGGATGGCGATGATCAGCACCACCACCATGAGCTCGATGAGGGTGAAGCCCTCCTCGTCGTCCCGACGCTTCTGGAGCATGTCGAGCATTCGGATTCCCTTCGTGTCGTTGATGTCAATGGATGTGCGGGCCGAGTTCCTCAACCCCATCGGCCCGCACCGATCCACCGGCACGACCCTCCAGGCAGCCCGGCCGGCCTCCTCACAACGCTGTGAGGGTCGGCCCCGTGGCTTTGCGTCCCCGCCTTCCGCCGGGTTTGCCCTTGTCAGGAGACTGCTCGCACCATATGTATCGGCCGAGGCCCGGCTCCGACTTGAGGGGAGATCGGCACCCTTTCCTGCATTTGTGCCCGGACGCGAGTGAGGGGCGCAGGCATCGCGCCGGCGCCCCTCCTCGGATCTCTTGCCTCGACTACTTGATGAGCTTGATGATGTTGAACATCGGCATGTAGAGGGAGACCACCATGCTGCCCACGGCGCCGCCCAGCACGCAGATGAGCAGCGGCTCCAGGAGGGAGGTGAGGGCCTCCACGGTCGCCTCCACCTCCCGCTCGTAGAAGTCGCCCACCTTCTCCAGCATGGTGTCGACCGCGCCCGTCTCCTCGCCCACCGAGAGCATCTGCACCACCATCGGCGGGAAGACCGGGTGGTTCTCGAGGCGCTTGGCGATGGGCTCGCCCTGCTTCACGCCCTCCTGGACGTCCTTGACGGCGGCGGCCACCACCGTGTTGCCGACGGTGTCCGACGTGATCTCGAGCGACTCGAGGATCGGCACGCCGGAGCGCAGCAGGGCGGCGAGGGTCTTGGAGAACCGGGTCAGGGCGATCAGGCGGACCAGCTTGCCGAAGACCGGCACCCGGAGCTTGAAGCTGTCCCAGACCGCCCTTCCCTTGTCGCTCTCGATCCAGCGCTTGAAGGCGAAGACGGAGCCGGTGACGGCCAGGACTATGACGGGGAGGGCCTTCACCATGATGGCGGAGACGGCCAGCAGCACCCGGGTGGGCAGCGGGAGGGTGCCGCCCAGGTCGTCGTAGAGCGTCTTGAAGGTGGGGACGATGAAGATCAGCATGGCCATCAGGATCAGGATGACCAGGGCCAGGACGGCCACGGGGTAGGTCATGGCCGACTTGATCTTCTGGCGCAGGGCCACCTGCTTCTCGATGGTGTCGGCCAGCTGGATCAGGACGTGGTCGAGGGAGCCGCCGATCTCGCCGGAGCGCACCATGGACACGTAGAGCCGGTTGAACGTCTTGGGGTGGCGCCCGAGGGCCTGCGAGAGCGAGGAGCCCTTCTCCACGTCCTGGCGCACCTCGCCCAGGATCTTGGCCAGGACCTTGTTCTCGGTCTGCTCCTCCAGGATGTACAGCGCCCGCAGGAGGGACAGGCCGGAGTCGATCATCACCGCGAACTGGCGGCTGAAGACGGCGATGTCCTTGATCTTGGGCTTGCCGGCGCCGGGCAGCTTGATCTCGGTCTTCAGCCCGCCGGAGGCCTTCTTGTCGATGGCCAGGGGCACGAACCCCATCTCGCGCAGCTTGTTGGCCACCAGCGTCGTGCTGTCGGCGTCCAGGGACCCCTGCACGATCTTGCCCTGCTTGTCCCGGACCTTGTAGGTGTAGGTGTCGGACATCGTCGGCTCCTTAGGAAGCGCCGCCGGCGAGGCGGCGGAGGTCCTGCTCGTTGGCGCAGCGCTCGAGGGCGACCTCCATGGTGATGGCGCCCTTCTTCACCAGCCCGGCCAGCGAGGTGTCCATGGTCTGCATGCCGAACTTCCCGCCGGCCTGCATGGCCGAGTAGATCTGGTGGGTCTTGCCCTCGCGGATGAGGTTCCGCACGGCCGGCGTGGCCACCAGCACCTCGGCCGCCACGGCTCGGCCTCGGCCGTCCCTGGTGGGGACGAGCTGCTGGGTGACGATGCCCTGGAGGGCGGCGGCCAGCTGGGTCCGCACCTGCTGCTGCTGGTGGGCGGGGAACACGTCGATGATGCGGTCCACCGACTGGGGGGCGTCCTGGGTGTGCAGGGTGGCGAAGACCAGGTGGCCGGTCTCGGCCGCCGTCAGGGCGGTGGAGATGGTCTCGAGGTCGCGCATCTCGCCCACGAGGATCACGTCGGGGTCCTGGCGCAGGACGTGCTTGAGGGCGTTGGCGAAGGAGAAGGTGTCCTCGCCCACCTCCCGCTGGTTCACCACCGCGGACTTGTGGTTGTGGAGGAACTCGATGGGGTCCTCCACCGTCATGATGTGGCAGGGCTTGGAGGAGTTGACGATGTCGATCATCGAGGCGAGGGTGGTCGACTTGCCCGACCCGGTTGGGCCGGTCACCAGGACCAGTCCGCGGGGCAGGTGGGCGAACTGGAGGCTGGACTGGGGCAGGCCCAGCTTCTCGAACGGGACCACCTCGAAGGGGATCACGCGCATGACCGAGCCCACCGCGTCCCGCTGGAGGAAGACGTTCACACGGAAGCGGCCCATGCCGGGGACCGAGTGCGACGTGTCCAGCTCGAGGTCGTTCTCGAACCGCTCCCGCTGCTTCTGGGTGAGGATGGCGTAGATCATCCGGCGGATCTCGGAGGCCGTCATCACCGGGAACTCGGTGAGGGGCTTGATGTCGCCGTGGACCCGCACGCTGGGCGGGATGCCGGCGGTCAGGTGCAGGTCGGAGCCGCCCAGGTCCACGACCCGCTCGAGCAGGTCGTTCACGTGCAGCTCGGCGTGCAGGTCGGCGTCGATCGAGACGGGCTCGGCGGCGGGTGCGTCGATCGGGACGGCCGAGTCGGTGGCGGGAGCGGCAGCCGGCTCGTCGGTGCCGTACATCGAGGCCACGACCCGGGTCAGCTCGGACCGGGCCCCGATGGCGGGCCGGACGGTCCACGCCGTGGCCCGCTCGATGGCGGTGACGGCGTCCGGGTCGCTCGGGTCCACCAGGGCCACGACCAGGTCGCTGCCCTCGAAGTCCACGGCCACGGCCAGGTGGCGGCGGGCCAGCTCGGAGGGGACCAGGCGGTCCAGGGCCGGGTTGACGGCCACATGGTCGAAGTCGATGAACGGGATGCCGACCTGGGCGGCCACCGCCGCCACCAGGTCCTTCTCGGCCACGATCCCCTCGCCCAGCAGGAGCTTGGAGAGGGCGACCCCCTCGCTGATCTCCCGCTCGAGGAGCAGCTCCAGCTGGTCCCGGGAAAGGACCTTCCGTTCGATCAGGAACTCACCTAGACGACGCGACGCAGCCTGCATGCATGCGTATCGGACGACTAGGCGACGACCCTGAGGATCTCCTCGATCGAGGTGGTGCCCTGGGTGACGTGGGCCAGGCCGGCCTGGCGCAGGGTGAGCATCCCCTGGGCCACCGCCATCTTCTTGATGTCCTCCGAGTGCTCCCGGTCCACGATCAGCCGCTCCACGTCCTCGGTGACGGTGAGGACCTCGTGGATGGCGAAGCGGCCCCGGTAGCCGGTCTTGCCGCAGTGGCTGCACCCCACGGGCCGGAAGAACTGGACCTCCTCGCCGTCCGCCTCCAGATCCCAACCCAGCGGGGCCAGCTCGGCCGCCTGGACCCGGTACGGCTGCTTGCACTTCTCGCACAGGCGGCGGGCCAGGCGCTGGGCCACGATGCAGTCCAGGGCGCTGGCCACGAGGAAGGGCTCGACGCCCATCTCGATGAGCCGGGTGGGGGTGGTGGCGGCGTCGTTCGTGTGGAGGGTGGAAAGGACGAGGTGGCCGGTGAGGGCGGCCTCGATGGCGATGGTGGCCGTCTCCTTGTCGCGGATCTCGCCCACCAGGACGATGTCGGGGTCCGCCCGCAGGATGGAGCGCAGGGCGGCGGCGAAGGTCATGCCCGCCTTGTTGTTGGTCTGGATCTGGTTGATCCCGGGCAGCCGGTACTCGACCGGGTCCTCCACCGTGATGATGTTCTTGGTGTCCTCGTTGAGGATGTTCAAGGTGGCGTAGAGGGTGGTGGACTTCCCCGAGCCGGTGGGGCCGGTGACCAGGATGGTGCCGTACGGCTTGCGGTACGAGCGCTCGTACCGCTCCATCGAGGCGGGCAGGAACCCGAGGTCGCTCAGCTTGAGCAGGGCGGTGGACTTGTCGAGGATCCGCAGGACGACCTTCTCGCCGTACACGGTCGGGAGGGTGGCGACCCGGAGGTCGATGGCCTTGCCGCCCAGGTGGATGTTCACCCGGCCGTCCTGGGGGATGCGGCGCTCGGCGATGTTGATCTCGGCCATGATCTTGAGGCGGGAGATCACGCCGGACTGGATGCTCTTCGGTGGGCGCATCACCTCGTGGAGCACGCCGTCGATCCGGTAGCGGACCCGCAGGTCCCGCTCGGTGGGCTCGATGTGGATGTCGGAGGCCCGGTCGGCGACGGCCTGGCTGATGAGCATGTTCACCAGCTTGACGATCGGGGCGTCCTCCACCACCTCGCGGACGTTGGTCAGGTCCTCGTCGGCCTCGCCCGACTCGCTGGCGGCCTGGGCCGAGATGCTCTCGGCCTCGCCGTCCATGCGGTGGTACTTGTCGATGGCCTCGCTGATGGCCGCCCTGGTGCTCACCACCACCTTCAGCTCCCGCTTGGTGATGGTGCGGATGTCGTCGATGGCGAAGACGTTGGAGGGGTCGGCCAGGGCCAGGATCAGGCGGTCCTCGTCCCAGCCGAGCGGGAGGGCCTGGTAGCGACGCGCCAGCGAGGAGCTGATCAGGCCGGCGGCGCTCGGGTCCACCGGCGTCTCGGCCAGGTCGACGAACTCCAGGCCGATCTGGCGCGAGAGCATGGCGACCAGGTCGCCCTCGGTGACGAGGCCGCTGTCGATGAGGATGCGGCCCAGCGACTTCTGGGTCTGGGCCTGCTCCGCGAGGGCGGCGTCCAGCTGCTCCTGGGTCAGGAGCTCGGCCTGCACCAGGAGCGCACCGAGCTGGCTGCCCTCCGACATCGGTCTCGTTCGTTCCTTGGCCATCAGCGGACCGTCACTCCGGTCAAGTCTCGCGCCTCTGGGCGGCGCAGGGACGCGCCCTGTCGGCTAGGGACGGACCGACGAGAGGAACTTGAGGAGCATGCCGCGGTTGATCGGCTCCTCCTCGGGCGAACCGGCGGGTGTGGCCGGCGTCTTGGCCGCGAGCGCCGGGGGGGTGGACCCGGTCTCGGATGCCACCGCCTGGCCCTGGTCGGCGCCGCCGGCGCCCGGACCCTGGCTCAGGGACGCCAGCTGGTGGACGAGCTCCTCGGCCTCCTCCCGGCTGGCCACCGGAGAGGGGGACTGGCGGGGCTCGGTCCGGGCCGGCGCCGGGATGGCGGCCGGCTGCCGGCGGGGCGGGGTCGTCGTGCCCGCCGCAGCCGGTGCGGTGGCGGGCGGGCGGGCGGGAGCCGTGGAGGCCGGAAGGTGCGAGCCGGCGGCCGGGAACCGCCGGGCCATCGGCCCGGCGGGCGTCTGGGACGGCGGGCGCGGGCCGGCGCTGCCGGTATCGGCCTGCCTGGACGGCGGCCGGGGCGCGGGCGGGGCGGCCTCGGGCTGCGTGCGGGCCGGGGCCGGCGCCACCTTGGCCAGGCCGGCGTCGACCAGCTCCTTGACGGTGCGGGAGGCCTCGAACTCGCCCACGCCCAGGCGCTCCATGACGGCCAACACGTCGCCGCCTGCGGCCACCGAGACCAGCTGCTTCCACTGGTCGCGGGACACGGTGACGCTGTCGGACCCGAGCTCGGGGGTCAGGCCCACCAGGCAGCGGGTGGACGGCACCACGGCCTCGATCGATTTCCACACGTCCAGCCGGCCCCTGGCCTCGGTGAGGAGCGCTTCCACGGAGCTGGGCTGGCCCGGCGACGGTGCGGGAGTCCCGCTCTCGAAGGCGAACGTGCCGGATGGCAGGCGCAGCAGCTCGAACACGGCGTCCACCGGGGTGGCGGCCCGTGGCACGTCGGCGCCGACGACCTTGCCGGCGTCGATCCACAGCCGTCCCTCGCCCCTGTTGCCGCTGACCCGCAGCTCGCCCGACTTCTTGGTGGCGGCCAGGAGCGACAGCACGTCCGAGAGGGGGATCGTCTCCAGCGTTCCTTGCAGCGACACCCTCGACCTCCGGTGACGAATGTGGACCGATTCTTCATCGGCACCAATCGGACGCAACTTCAATCGGGGTGGGTCAAGGCTCCGAGGGCGGCGGCCGACATGGCCTCGAGGGGGGCGTCATGGCCGGTCCAGAGGCGGAAGGCGGCGGCCGCCTGATGGAGGAGCATGCCGAGCCCGGCGCTGGCGGTGGCACCCCGCTCCCGGGCTGCCACGACGAAGGGCGTCTCGGGGTAGACGATGTCGACCACCAGGTGACCGGGCCGGAGCAGGCGCGGGTCGACGGGCCACTCCGGGTCCGATCCGGCCATGCCCAGGGTGGTGGCGTTCACCACCAGGTCGGCGCCGGCGACGTCGTCCGGACCGCCCACCCGGCCGACCGGGCCGGCCAGTTCCGCCGCCACCTCGGCCCTGCCGACGGAGCGGCCCGGCACGACCACCACCTCAGCCGCCCCGGCTCCGGCCAGGGCCAGGACGACGGCCCGGGCCGCCCCACCGGAGCCCCGGACCAGGCACCTGCGACCGGCCGGGTCGAAGCCGTGGTCGAGGCGTACGGCCGCGAGGAAGCCGGGGCCGTCCGTGCTCTCCCCCACCAGCTCGTCGCCGGACCGGACCACGGTGTTCACCGCCCCCAGCCGGGAGGCCGTGGGCGAGCGGCGGTCCACCAGACGGGCCACGGCGTCCTTGTGGGGTGTGGTGACGGACAGGCCGTCGATGCCGAAGGCGCGCATGCCCTCGAGGGCGGCCGGCGCCGAGCCGGCCGGGACGTCGAAGGCCAGGTAGGCCCAGTCCAGCCCGGTGGCGGCGAAGGCGGCGTTGTGGAGGACGGGTGACAGTGAGTGGCCGATCGGATGCCCGATCACGGCCGCCACGCGGGTGGCGGCGGTGGGCCAGGCCCGGCCCGGGGCGTTCGCCCGCCCCTCGGGCCGCTCGGTCAGCGGACCCCCGCGGCCCGGGCGGCGGCGATGTTGCGGTTGTGCTCGGCGAGGGTGGTGGCGAAGGCGTGGCTGCCGTCCTCGGCCACCACCACGTAGTAGAGCCACGGGCCGGCGGTGGGGTTCACCGCCGCCTTCAGCGTCGACAGACCCGGCGAGGCGATGGGGGCCGGCGGCAGGCCCGGGTGCCTGTAGGTGTTGTAGGGCGAGTCCACCTCCAGGTCCTTGTTGAGGACCCGGAGCCCCTTCTCCCCCGTCCGGCCCAGGGCGTAGATCACGGTGGCGTCCACCTGGAGCAGCATCTTCTTCTCCAGGCGGTTGTAGATCACCCGTGCGACCTTCCCCCGCTCCTCGGCCACCCGCGCCTCGCGTTCGACCAGGGAGGCCACGATGACGGCCTGGTAGGGGTCGACCAGTCCGCCCTCGGCCACGCCGTCGATGCCGGCCTCGGCGGCCGCGGTCTCGAACGCCTGCACCATGCGCCGGAGAATGGTCTTCTCGTCGTCCTTGGGCTCGAAGTTGTACGTGTCGGGGAACAGGAGGCCCTCGAGGTTGGTGCTGCCGGGCGGCTGGTACTTCGAGCGGACCTCGCCGCTCTGCACCACGGCCAGGAACTTCTCGGCCGAGCGCCCCGGCAGCTTCCCCACCCGCTCGGCGACCTGTTTGATGGTGAGGCCCTCGGGCACGGTGAGGCGCTGGAAGGTGAGCTTCGGGCCCTTCTCCAGGGCCGCGATCACGTCGTCGAACGACGACCGCTCCCGCAGGGTGTAGGACCCGGCCTGGAAGGGGCCGCTGCCCTTCACCTTGAGGTAGAGGCGGAAGTTGCGGGCGTTGCTGACCACGTTCTCGGCCGCGAGGATGGCTGCGATGCGCTGGGTGGAGGAGCCCTGGGGGATGTCGACCGTGACCTCGGGCCCGGCCGGGCCCGACGGGTCGACCTGGCTCTGGAAGTAGACGAAGCCGGCGCCGGCGCCCACCAGGCCGAGGACGACCACGACGGCGGCGGCGATGGCCACCCGGCGCCCCCACGGCCCGGCCGGCGCCGGCATCGGCTCGTACAGGTCGCTCATCTCGGCCGGCCGTCGAGCCAGGCCTGGAGCATCACGGCCGCCGCCGCCTGGTCGATCACGCGCCGCTGCTGCCTGTCCCGGGTGCCGCCGCTGCGCAGGGCGCGCCGGGCCGAGACGGTGGTGAGGCGCTCGTCGTAGGTGTCCACCGCCACCGGGAGCAGCGCGGCCAGCTGGCCCGCCTCCTCCGCCGCGGCCCGGGCCGCCGGACCGGATTCGCCGCTCATCGACAGCGGCAGCCCCACCACCACCCGCTCGGCCCCCAGCTCGATGACCAGCTCGGCCAGGCGCCGGTGGTCGGCGGCGGGGTCCCCGCTGCGCTCGACCACCCCGTGGGGCGAGGCCAGCGTGCCGGTGGCGTCGCTGACCGCCACCCCTATCCGCCTGCTGCCGAGGTCGAGACCGAGCACCCTCATGCCGCGCCCAGGGTGGCCCGCAGCACCCCCAGGGCGACGTCGATGCGGCTCACGTCCTTCCCGCCGGCCATGGCCACGTCGCCCTTTCCGCCGCCGCCCCCACCCACCAGCCGGGCCGGCTCGGAGAGGAGGGACGAGGCATCGAGACCGGAGTCGGGGGTGACGGCGGCCACCAGCGCCACCCGGGCCCCGTCGGGCGACCCGATGAGGGCCACGGCCCGCATCCCGGGCTCGCGACGGATCGTGAGCGCCAGCTCCCGCAGCTGGTCGGCCGCCAGGCCGTCCCGGCGCGCCACCACCACCCCGCCCTCGGCCGCGGCCGCCAGGCGGGCCGCCTCCCCCGCCGCGGCCTGGGCGCGCAGGGCCCGCAGCTCGGCCTCCAGCTCCCGCTGGTGGGCCAGCACCCGTTCCAACGCGCCGGGAGCCTCCCGGGGTTCGGCGCGGAGCATGTCGGCCACCCGGGCCAGGAGCTGCTGGTCGGTGCGGGCCCGCTCCAGGGTGCCGGTGCCGGTGAGGGCGGTGATGCGCCGCAGGTTGGACCCGATGGAGCTCTCGGACAGCACCTTCACGGGCCCGATCATTCCCAGGGCCCCGACGTGGGTACCACCGCACAACTCCATGGAGCGGGAGCCGGCCTCCACCACCCGCACGAACTCGCCGTACTTGTCGCCGAAGAACGCCACGGCCCCGAGCTTCTCGGCCTGGGCCTTGGAGGTCTCGTAGGCGCGCACGGGCTCGTTGGCGAGGATGTGCTCGTTCACCATGGCCTCGACCTTGTCGAGCTCGGCCTGCTCCACCGGCCCGAAGTTGCTGAAGTCGAAGCGGAGGTGGTCGGGCGCCACCAGCGAACCCTGCTGCTTGACATGGACGCCGAGCACCTCCCGCAGTCCCCAGTGCAGGAGGTGGGTACCGGTGTGGTTGCGGCGGATGGCGTCCCGCCGGCCGGCGTCGATGGATGCCACCGCCTCGAGGCCCGCCTCCAGCTCACCCTCGACGACGCGGGCGGTGTGGCGGTGCAGGCCGGGCAGGGGCGCAGTGGTGTCGAGCACCTGGGCCCGGCCCCGCTCGGTGACGATGAACCCGGTGTCGCCCACCTGGCCGCCGCTCTCGGCGTAGAAGGGGGTGCGGTCGAGGAAGACCTCCACCGTGCCGTCGGCACCGGGCAGGACGGCCAGCACCCTCGCCGGCGTCTCGTACTCGCCGTACCCCGTGAAGTCGGTGGTGCCGAACTGGTCCAGCAGCTCGCGGTAGTCGCGGCTCACGGCATCGGAGGAGGCGGCGGCCCGGTCGGCTCGGGCCCGCCGGCGCTGGTCCTCCATGGCCTCCTTGAAGCCGGCGTCGTCCACCGTGGCCTGGCGCTCGGCCGCGATCTCGCGGGTGAGCTCGATCGGGAACCCGAAGGTGTCGTGCAGCTGGAAGGCGACGGCGCCGGGGACCTCGGAGGCGTCCTCCAGGGCGGAGTCCAGGGCGGAGAGGCCGTGGCGGAGCGTCTGGCGGAACCGGGCCTCCTCCCGCTCCACGATGTCGGTCACGAAGTCGGCGTTGCGGGCCAGCTCCGGGTACGCCTCGCCCATCAGGTCGACCGTGGCCCGCACCATGTGGGGCGTGACCGGCCGCTCCACCCCGAGCTGGAAGGCCTGGCGCACGGCCCGGCGGATGATGCGGCGCAGGACGTAGCCCCGGCCCTCGTTCGAGGGGTAGACGCCGTCGCTCACCAGGAAGCTCATGGTGCGGGCGTGGTCGGCCAGGATGCGCAGGGCGACGTCGGCCCGCTCGTCGGCCCCGTAGGCATGGCCCGTGGCCGCGGAGGCGGCGGCGACGAGGGGGCGCAGGACGTCGGTGTCGAACACGGAGTCGACCTGCTGGAGGATGCCGAGGGTGCGCTCGAAGCCGAGCCCGGTGTCGATGTTGCGGCGGGGAAGGTCGTGCAGGGCGCCGTCGGCCTGGCGGTCGTACTGCATGAACACCAGGTTCCAGAACTCCACGAAGCGCTCTTCGCCCCCGCCGCCGCCCGGGCCGCCGGGGGCGCCGTAGGCGTCGCCCTTGTCGTAGAAGATCTCCGAGCACGGCCCGCACGGGCCGGTCTCGCCCATCTCCCAGAAGTTGTCGCCGCCCAGGCGCTGGATCCGCTCGGCCGGGAGGCCAACGGCGTCGCGCCAGATGTCGGCCGCCTCGTCGTCGTCGAGGTGGACCGTGACCCACAGGCGCTCGGGGTCGAGGCCGAACCCCTCGGTGACCAGCTCCCAGGCGAAGGGGATGGCGTCGGACTTGAAGTAGTCGCCGAGGCTGAAGTTGCCCAGCATCTCGAAGAAGGTGACATGGCGGCGGCTGATGCCGATGTTGTCGATGTCGTCGTGCTTGCCCATGATGCGGACGCACTTCTGGACCGACGTGGCCCGCGGGTACGGCGGCGGCTCCTCGCCCAGGAACACGGGCAGGAACTGGTTCATGCCGGCGTTGGTGAACAGCGGGGCCCGCGGGTGGTGCGGGATCAGCCCGGACGACGGCACCAGGGTGTGGCCCCGGTCGACGAAGAACTGGGTGAAGACCAGGCGGAGGGACTGGGCATCCATGCGGGTGGCCAGACTACCGAGTCGCCGTCAGGCCGACGGCGATGATTCCACCTGCTCCCGCAGCTCGGCTTCACGGGCCCGCATGGCCTCGGCCCCCTCGGACACGGCGGCCCGCAGGTCCTTGCCGAAGTCCCTGAGCGCCCGCGCCAGCTCGTTGGACACGTGCTCGGGCGACAGCTTCGCCACCTTCCCCCGGACCAGGCGGGTCACCCAGAAGCTCATGCCGAAGCCGAACCCCACGCCGACCAGCAACCAGAACAGGCGCTTGAGCAACCCGCCGTCCTCAGCTGTCGCGCCGGCGGAGCCGGCGCGCCGCCCGGGTGGTGCCGGCGGCCAGGGCCATGGCCTTGATCACCGGGTTGCCGAAGGCCAGGTAGGCGAGGCGGGAGGCGGAGTCGACGGTGGTGCCGATGCTCTCGGCCCGCTCCAGGACACCGTCGACCCGGGCCAGCTCGGCGTTGGCCTGCTCCACCGTGGCCCGCATGTCGGTGAGCAGCGGGATCGTCTCCCGGCGCAGCTCCTCCACCGCGCCCCGCACGGTGCGCAGCGTGCGGGTCAGCGAGGAGACGGCGAAGAGCAGCCCCACCGACAAGAAGACGGCGGCGACGGCGGCCACGACGGCCGCGACCTCACCGCCGCTCATCGAGCCCCCTGCGCCGGGCCCTGGCCACCTGCAGGTGGATCACTCCGGGTCCCTCTCGGTCCGCATCGCTCGCATGCGCTCCTCGATCCTCGGTTCCTCGCCGTGGGAGGACGGCTGGTAGTAGACGCGGCCCGAGGTCTCGGGCGGCCGGTGCTCCTGGGGGGTCCAGCCCCTCGGGTCGTCGTGAGGATAGTCGTAGCCGACGCCGTGGCCGATGGTCCCGGCGCTGCGGTAGTGCGAGTCCCGCAGGTGGGGAGGGACGGCGCCGGCCGGCCGGTCCCGCACGTCGTCCCGGGCCGCTCCCAGGGCGGTGACGACCCGGTTCGACTTGGGAGCGGTGGCCAGGTAGACGACGGCATGGGCCAGGTTGAGCTGGGCTTCGGGCAGGCCCACGAACTCCACGGCCCTGGCCGCGGCGTCGGCGACCAGGAGTCCGCGGGAGTCGGCCATGCCCACGTCCTCGCTGGCCAGGATCACGAGCCGGCGGGCGATGAAGCGGGCGTCCTCCCCCGCCGCCAGCATCCGGGCCAGCCAGTACAGGCCGGCGTCCGGGTCGGAGCCGCGGATCGCTTTGATGAAGGCGCTCACCACGTCGTAGTGGTCGTCGGTCTCGTAGCGGATGGCGCGGGCGCTGCGGGCCGCCTCGACGTGGGCCAGGGTGACCGGCCCCTCGCCGGCCAGGGCCAGGGCCACCTCCAGGGTGGTGAGGGCGGCCCGGGCGTCGCCCTCCACGATGTCGACCAGGAAGTCGACGGACTCGTCGGTGGCGGTGCCGCCCTCGTGGTCCAGGGCCCGGGCCACCACCCGGCGGAGGTCGCCGGTGGAGAGCGGCTCCAGCCGGAACAGGGTCGACCGGCTCAGCAGCGGCGCGTTCACCTCGAAGAAGGGGTTCTCGGTGGTGGCGCCGATGAGGGTGACCGTCCCCTCCTCCACCGCCGGCAGCAGGGCGTCCTGCTGCGCCTTGTTGAACCGGTGGACCTCGTCGAGGAACAGGATGGTGCCGCGGCCGTGCTCGGCCAGGCGCCGGCGGGCGTCCTCGATGACCTCCCGCACGTCCTTCACGCCGGCGGTGACGGCCGACTTGGCCACGAACTCCTTGCTGGTGGCGCCGGCGATGAGGCGGGCCAGGGTGGTCTTGCCCGTCCCCGGCGGTCCCCACAGGATCAGCGACGAGATGCGGTCGGTGTGGATGAGCGCCCGCAGCGGCGCGCCGGCGCCGAGGAGGTGGTCCTGGCCCACGACCTCGTCCACCGAGCGCGGCCGCATGCGGGCCGCCAGCGGCGCCTGGCGGGCCAGGCGCTCCTCCAGGGCCGAGGTGAACAGGTCGTCCGGGCTGCCGGCCATCGGCTCGGGGCCTACGACGGGGGCGGCAGGACGCGGATGCCCAACTCGGAGAGCTGGGCCTGGTCGATCGGGGTGGGCGCCCTGGTGAGGGGATCGGCGCCCGACTGGGTCTTCGGGAACGCGATCACCTCGCGGATGTTCTCCTCGCCGGCGAGCAGGGCCACCAGGCGGTCGATGCCGAAGGCGAAGCCGGCGTGGGGCGGGGCGCCGTAGCGGAAGGCGTCGAGCAGGAACCCGAAGCGGGCCTGGGCCTCCTCGGGCCCGATGCCGAGCATGGCCAGCACCCGCTCCTGCACGTCGCGGCGGTGGATCCGCACGCTTCCGGAGCCCAGCTCCCAGCCGTTGAGCACGAGGTCGTAGGCCTGGGAGCGCACCGACAGGGGGTCCTCCTCCATGCGGTCGAGGTCGCCGGGGTGGGGCATGGTGAACGGGTGGTGGGCCGGGATGGGCTTGCCGTCGTCCCCCAGCCCCTCGAAGAGCGGGAACTCGGTGATCCAGAGGAAGTGGAAGCCGCCCTCGTTCACGGGGGGCTTCCCGAGCTCCAGGCGCAGGAGGCCGAGGACGTGGTTGGCCTTCCGGCGCTCGTCGGCGACGAGGAGCAGGAGGTCGCCAGGCTCGGCCTCGAGGGCGCCGGCGACGCCGGCCTGCTCCTTCTCCGAGAGGAACCGGGCGACCGGCGAGTCGAGTGCCTCCTCGGCGCCCACGCGCATCCACACCAGGCCCTTGGCGCCGAACTGCTTGGCCTTGTCGGTGAGGGCGTCGAGGCGGGAGCGGGTGAGGGCGCCGGCGCCGGGGACGCGGATGCCCTTCACGGCCGGCGCCTTGAAGGCGTTGAACTCCGTGGCGCCGAAGACGGGCGTGAGGTCCACCAGCTCCATGCCGAAGCGCACGTCGGGCTTGTCGGTGCCGAAGCGCTCCATGGACTCGGCCCACGTCATGCGCCCGATCGGCTCGGGTGCCACGCCGGTGGCCTCCTCGGCCGCGGCCGCCACCGCCACCGAGATGAAGCCGAGGACGTCCTCCTGGCCCACGAACGAGGCCTCGACGTCGAGCTGCATGAACTCGAACTGCCGGTCGGCCCGCAGGTCCTCGTCGCGGAGGCAGCGGGCGATCTGGTAGTAGCGGTCGATGCCGCCCACCATGCACAGCTGCTTGAACAGCTGGGGGCTCTGGGGCAGGGCGTAGAAGGAGCCGGCGTGCAGGCGGGAGGGGACCACGAAGTCGCGGGCGCCCTCGGGCGTGGACGCGATCAGCATCGGCGTCTCGATCTCGACGAACCCCTGGCCCTCCATGGACCGGCGCAGCGCGCTGTTGACCCGGGCCCGGAGGCGCAGGTTGCGCTGCATGCGGTCGCGGCGCAGGTCCACGTAGCGGTGCCGCAGTCGCACCGTCTCGTCGGCGTCGGTGCGGTCGGTGACGGGGAAGGGCGGCGGCTCGGCCGCGGACAGGACCTCGACCTCGCAGTCGCCCAGCTCCACCTGGCCCGTGGGAAGGTTGTCGTTGGCGGTGCCCGCCGGCCGGCGGCGCACCGAGCCCGTGATCCTGAGCACGTACTCCGAGCGCAGGACCGAGGCATGGTCCACCACGCACTGGATCACGCCGGTGTGGTCCCGCAGGTCGAGGAAGGCCAGGTGCTCGCCGTGCTCGCGCCGGCTGGCCACCCAGCCGCACACGGTGACGAGGCGGCCCTCGTCGGCCTCGCTCAGCGTCCCGCAGTAGTCCGATCGCAGCATCCTCAGCCCAACCGCTTCTTCACGCGCTCCACGACCTCTGCCCGTTCCACGTCCTCGGCCTCGCCCTTCTCCCGCAGGGTGCGGATGGTGGTCCCACCCGGTTCGATCACGACGGCCAGGGCGGCACCCGACCGCAGCGCCGCCTTCATCTGCGACTTGAAGGACCGACCGTCGAAGGCCCGGTCGACCCGCAGGCCGGCCCGCCGCAGCGCCGCCGTCGCGTCCCGGGCCGCCTCCCCGCCGGTGGTGTCGACGACGAACACGTCCAGCCGGTCGTCCGGCACGGCGAAGACGCCCTCGGCGTCGGCCGCCAGGAGGATGCGCTCGATGCCGAGCCCGAAGCCGATCCCGGGCGTGGGCGGGCCGCCCAGCGACGCCACCAGCCCGTCGTAGCGCCCGCCGCCGCCGGCGCCGTTCTGCGACGAATCCAGCGCCCCTGCCTCGAACTCGAACGTGGTGCGGGTGTAGTAGTCGAGCCCCCGCACGAGGGTGGGGTCGGGGCTGAACGGCACGCCGAGTGCGGTGAGGCCGTCCTCGACCCGGGCGAGGTGGGCCCGGCACGGGTCGCACAGCCGGTCCCGCATCCGGGGGGCGCCGGCCGACGCGGCCAGGCAGCCCTCCCGCTTGCAGTCGAGGACCCGCATCGGGTTCTCACCGAGCCGGGGGGCGTGCTCGTCGCACAGCTGCGCCTCCCGCTCCCGCAGGTACGCGAGGAGCTCGTCGCGGTAGGCGGGGCGGCACGTGTCGTCGCCCAGCGACGTGAGCCGCAGCCGCACCCGGGTGAGGCCGACGGCGTCGAGCAGGGCCCACGCCAGGGCGATCACCTCGACGTCGAGATCGGGGTCCTCCGACCCCAGCGCCTCGGCCCCGAGCTGGTGGTGCTGGCGGTACCGGCCGGCCTGCTGGCGCTCCTGGCGGAAATGGGGCGCCACGTAGAAGGCCTTGAACGGCGTGGGCGGGTTGTGCTGCACGAAGGCCCGCACCAGGGACGCCGTGCCCTCGGGCCGCAGCGCCAGCCGGCGCCCGCCGCGGTCGGTGAACTCGTACATCTCCTTCCGCACGATGTCGGTGCCCTCCCCCACCCGCCGGAACACGCCCACGTCCTCGTACATCGGGCTCACCACCAGCCCGTAGCCGGCGCCGCGCGCCAGCCCGTCGAACAGGCCGATCAGCCGCTCGTACCGCGCCGACGCCGGCGGTAGGACGTCGAACGTGCCCGGCGGGGCCTGGAACAGGGGCACCGGCCGAGGTTAGCGGCTCCCCCTCCCGCCCCTTCCGCCCCCACAACCGCGACTGGTAGCGGAATCGGTGGCCAGGGGGACGAGTTCCGCTACCAGTGCCGCGGAGGCCGTGTCACACGTGGCTGGTTGCCTGGAGATCATGGCTTTCGACGAGGAGCTCCGTGAGCTGGCTGCGCTGCAGTACGCGGTGGTGGCGCTGCGCCAGGCCCGGCAGTTGAGCCCCGGCCCCGCGGCACTGCGCCACCGGATCGAGGGATCGGACTGGGACATGCCGACGCCGAGGGTCCTCCGGCTCGTCGGCGCCCCCCGGGGGATCCGCCAGGACCTCATGATCGCGGTGCTCGACGCCGGCCCGGGTGCAGTCGTCTCACACGGCTCGGCCGCTGCGCTGTGGGGCCTTCCCGGGTTCTCGTTCTCGACGCACCACGTCAGCCGGCCCCGAAGCCGGTCCCGCTGCGAGGCACTCGTCGCCGTGGTGCACCACCCGCGGTTCCTTCCCGCCTCGCATGTCACCGATCGCCACGGCATCCCCGTGACCACGCTGGCCCGAACGCTGTTCGACCTGGCCGGCGGCGTGCATCCCGCTCGCCTCGACCGCCTGGTGGAGACGGTGGTGGGGAGGAGCCCGTCGATCCTTCCCACGCTCCACGCCATGCTCGAGGAGCTCGGCGCCACCGGGCGCGGCGGCATCACGGTGCTGCGCGCGGTTCTGGCCGACCGGCCACCGGGCTACGTGGCCACCGCCAGCGGCCTCGAGGCGCGATTCGCCCGGATCCTTGCCGACGCCGGCGAACCGCCGCTCGACCGGCAGGTCGATGTGGGCGGCCACGAGTGGGTCGGCCGGGTCGATTTCCTCGACCGGGCGCTGAAGATCGTGGTCGAGGTCGACAGCGACATCCACCACAGCAGCCCGCTCGACCGGGCCCGCGACGCACGCCGGGATGGCCTCCTGCGGGAGGCGGGTTGGGCCGCCGTCGTCCGCATCAGCGAAGACGAGATCTGGCGGCATCCGCACCAGGTCGTGGCGAGGGTGCGGGCGGCGCGGAGGCAGGTGGGCCGAGCTCTGGTGGCGGGATCGGTGGGCCTGGCCACCGATCCCGCTACCAGTGCCTGATCGGGGGGGTCAGTTGCCCTTGCCGGGGAGGACCCGGTAGGCGTCGTAGACGCTGTCGATGCGCTTCACGCTGGTCATCAGGGAGTCGAGGTGGGCGGGGTCGGCGAGCTCGAAGTCGAAGCGCATGGTGCTCACGCGATCGGCGCCTGTCTGGCTGGAGCTGGAGAGGATGTTGACGTAGTGCTCGGAGAGGGAGCGGGTGACGTCGGCCAGGAGGCGGGCCCGGTCGAGGGCCTTGACCTCGATGGACGCCACGAAGGTGCCCTGCCGCTCCCGGTCCCACTCCACCTCGATGACGCGGTCGGCCTGGCCGCCGGCGAGGGACATGGCGTTCGCGCAGTCGGAGCGGTGGACCGAGACACCGCGGCCGCGGGTCACGAAGCCGAGGATCTCGTCGCCGGGCACCGGGGTGCAACAGCGGGAGAGGCGGACCATCACGTCGTCGAGGCCCTCGACGTGCACGCCGGCCGACTGGTCCCGCCCCGGCCGTCGGGGCTGGCGCACAGTGGCCGGGAGCTGCTCCTCGTGGTCGCCGCCCCGCAGCTCGCGGGCCAGGCGCTGGGCCACCGACCGGGCCGACACGTGGCCGTCGCCGATGGCAGCGTGGAGGGCGTCGAGGTCGAGGTAGTTCATGGTGGCGGCCAGGGTGATGAGCATCGGCGATGTCACCACCTTCTGGACGGGCAGGCCCTCCTTGCGCAGGGCCTTGGTGAGCTCCTCCCGCCCGTTCTCGATGGCGTCCTCGCGCCGCTCCCGGGAGAACCACTGCCGGATCTTGTTGCGGGCCCGGGGGGTGGCCACCAGCTTGAGCCAGTCCCGTGAGGGACCGGCCGAGGGCACCTTGGAGGTGAAGATCTCCACCGTGTCGCCGGAGTGGAGCTGGGAGTCCAGCGGCGACAGGCGCCCGTTCACGCGGGCGCCGATGCAGCGGTGGCCGACCTCGGTGTGGATGGCGTAGGCGAAGTCCACCGGCGTGGCGCCCACCGGCAGGGTGACCACCTTGCCCTTGGGCGTGAAGACGAAGACCTCGTCCTGCTCCAGGTCGAGCTTGAGGTTCTTCAGGAACTCGGCCGGGTCGTCGGTCTCCCGCTGCCAGTCGACGATGCGGTTGAGCCAGGCGATGTCGGCCGGCGACGCCTTCTCCTTGTAGCCCCAGTGGGCGGCGATGCCGTACTCCGCCCGCTGGTGCATCTCCCAGGTCCGGATCTGCACCTCGAGGGGCTTGCCCTGCGGCGCGACCACTGTGGTGTGCAGCGACTGGTAGAGGTTGAACTTGGGCATGGCGATGTAGTCCTTGAAGCGCCCCTGCACCGGCTTCCAGGTGGCGTGGATGGAGCCCAGCGCGGCGTAGCAGTCCTTCACCGAGTCGACCAGGACCCGGATGCCCACCAGGTCGAAGATGTCGTCGAACTCCTTGCCCCGCACCACCATCTTCTCGTAGATGGACCAGAGCGGCTTGGGCCGCCCCGTGACCTCGGCCTCGATGCGGTTCTGGGCCAGCCGGCCCCGCACCTCCTCCAGCACCTGGGTCAGGTAGATCTCCCGCTCCGGCGCCCGGACGGCCACCATCTGCTCGATCTCGGCGTAGGGCTTGGGATGGAGGGTGGCGAAGGCCAGGTCCTCGAGCTGCCACTTGATGTCCTGGATGCCGAGGCGGTGGGCCAGCGGGGCGTAGATGTCCAGGGTCTCCTGGGCCGTCCGCTTCTGCTTGAACTCCGGCATGGCGGCGATGGTCCGCATGTTGTGGAGGCGGTCGGCCAGCTTGATGATCAGAACCCGCCAGTCCTTGGCCATGGCCACGAGCATCTTGCGCATGGACGCCGCCTGCTGCGCCTCGCGCGAGTCGAACCGCACCCGGTCGAGCTTGGTGACACCGTCGACGATCGAGGCCACCTCGGGCCCGAAGTCCCGGCTGACGTCCTCGAGCGTGACACCGGTGTCCTCCACCGCGTCGTGGAGGAGGGCGGAGGCGATGGTGACGTCGTCGAGCCCGAGCTCGGCCACGATGGTGGCCACGGCCACCGGATGGTGGATGTAGGCCTCGCCCGACTTGCGGACCTGGGTCTCGTGCGCCTTCTCGGCCACGTCGTAGGCCAGCTGGATGAGGGCGAGGTCCGCCCTGGGATGGCGGTGCCGGTAGGCCGTCACCAGGGGCGCGAGCGTGTCGGGGGCGGTGGGCAGCTGCCGGCGCCACGGCAGGACGCGAGCTCGGTCGGTGCCAGCCACCGCGCTACTCGTAGGTGAGGAGCGACACGATGTCCCTACCCTCCAGCTTGGAGCGCCCCCCCAGAAACGCCAGCTCGATCACGAAGCCCAGCCCGACCACCACACCGCCGAGGCGCTCGACCAGGCGCACGGCCGCCGAGGCGGTGCCACCGGTGGCGAGGACGTCGTCGACGACCAGCACCCGCTCCCCCGGCGCCACCGCGTCATGGTGGATCTCCAGGAGGTCGGTGCCGTACTCGAGGATGTACTCCTCCTTCTCCACCTGCCACGGCAGCTTGCCGGCCTTGCGGCACGGCACGAATCCGGCGCCGAAGCGGTAGGCCACCGGCGCCCCGATGATGAAGCCCCGGGCCTCGATGGCCAGGACCTTGTGGACGGCGGCGCCGGCGTAGTGGTCGGCGATGGCGTCGGTGACGTGGCGGAACGCCGCCGTGGACGACAGCAGCGGTGTGATGTCCTTGAACACCACACCCGGCTTGGGGAAGTCCGGGATGTCACGGATGTGCTCTTTGAGCCAGCCGGAATCCTCATCGACCATTGGTAGTCAGGGGCGCGCCGCCGGCAGTGCCGGCACGATTCCCCATCCCCCTTTCAATCCGTGCGTGCGGTTTTCCCGCACACGGCTTACCGACGGTCTTCTTGACATGGTTACGCAGCCTTC
>JBQTJJ010000014.1:0-10612 GCA_052387235.1 Actinomycetota bacterium | reverse complement strand
GCCGGCGTGACCGGGCTCATGACCGGCGACGGGTCGGGCTGGGACCCGGCCGTGCTCGACGCCCTGCGCATCCCGGCCTCGGTGCTGCCCCGCATCGTGGACTCGTCCGGGATCCTCGGGCCGGCCCTGGCCCTGCCCTGCGCCCCCACCATCGCCGCCCTGGCCGGCGACCAGCAGGCGTCGCTGGTGGGCCAGGGCTGCACCCGCCCCGGCCTGGCCAAGGCCACCTTCGGCACGGGCGGCATGCTCGACCTGTGCGTGGGGCCCTCCCGGCCCGCCTTCGCGGTGCGGGGCGAGTCCGGCTGCTTCCCCGTCATCGCCTGGCGCCGGGGCGGGGTGGACACGTGGGGCATCGAGGCGGTGATGCTGTCGGCCGGCTCGGCCGTGGACTGGCTGCGGGACGACCTCGGGATCCTCGCCACGGCCGGGGAGTCGGCCGAGCTGGCGGCCTCGGCCCGGCCTCCCGGCGACGTGTGGTTCGTGCCGGCCCTGTTCGGGCTGGGCGCGCCGGCGTGGGACTTCGGGGCCCGGGGCACCCTCGTCGGCGTCACCCGCGGGGTGGGCCGGGCCGAGCTGACCAGGGCCGTGCTCGAGGGCGTGGCCCACCGGGGCGCCGACCTGGTGGAGGCGGCCGAGGCCGACGCCGGCGTGACCATCGGCGCCCTCAGGGTGGACGGCGGCATGACGGCCAACCCGTTCTTCGTCCAGGCCCTGGCCGACGCCTGCCAGCGGCCGGTGGAGGTCTCGCCCGTGCCGGAGGCCACCACCCTCGGCGCCGGCTACCTGGCGGGCATGGCCGTGGGCGTGTGGGCCGGCGAGGAGGAGATCGCCGAGGCGTGGGCGCCGCGCCAGGTGGTCGAGCCCCGCCGCCGCCCCGACCGGGCCCGGTGGCGGGAGGCGGTGGCCCGCGCCGCCGCCGCCGTCCCCGAGCTCAGCTCCCTGGAGTTCTGACCGCTACCGGTCCCCACCTGCTTCGCCCTCGACCGAGGGTCACGGGGCCTGGGCCGGGACCTCGGGGGCCCGCAGCAGGGTGGCCAGGACGGGGGCGCTCACGGGCGGGGAGAACCAGAAGCCCTGGGCGAAGTGGCAGCCCAGCGCCCGCAGGTGCTCGAGCTGGCGGGCCGTCTCCACGCCCTGGGCCGCCACCACGATGCCCAGGTCGTGGGCCAGGGCCACCAGGGAGCGCACCACGGCCAGGTCGCCCGAGTCGTCCACCAGGCCCTGCACCAACGACCGGTCGATCTTGACGGCGTGGACGGGGAAGCGCTTCATCCCCCGCAGCGACGAGTAGCCCCGGCCGAAGTCGTCGATGGCCAGGCGGACGCCGAGGTCGGCGATACGGCGGGCCGTCTCCAGCACGGGCATGCCCCGCCCGATGACCGCCTCCTCGTGGGCCTCGAGGGTGAGGCGGGAAGGCGGGAGGCCGGTGCGGGCCAGGATCTCGCCCACCTGGTCGGGGAAGTCCACCGCCGCCAGCTGGCTGGGCGTGACGTTCACGTTCACCGCCACCGCCGGCAGCCCGGCCCGCTCCCAGTCCCGGGCCTGGCGGCACGCCTCCTCGAGGGCCCAGGCGCCGAGCCGGAGGGCAAGGCCGGCCCGCTCCGCCACCGGCATGAACCGGCCGGGGTCGACCTCGCCCCTCGCCGCGTTCCGCCACCGGGCCAAGGCCTCCACGCCGGCGATGGCGCCGGTGGCGAGGTCGATCTGGGGCTGGTAGTCGAGGCGCAGCTCGCCCCGCTCCAGCGCGGCCCGCAGCTCCTCCTCCAGCTCCAGGCGGTGCACGGCCTCGGTGTTCATCTCCGAGCGGTAGACCTCCCACCGCCCCTTGCCCCGCTCCTTGGCCCGGTACATGGCCTGGTCGGCCTCCCGGAGCGGGTCGGGATCGACGGCGAACGGGGCCTTGGCGAAGGACACGCCGATGCTGGCGCTCACCGAGAGCTGGTGGCCGCCCAGGCTGAACGGATCGGCCAGCGCCTTGAGGAGGCGGTCGGCCACGTCGATGCCGTCCTCGTCCGAGCGCAGCTTCTCCAGCAGGACCGTGAACTCGTCGCCGCCGTAGCGGGCCAGGGTGTCACCGGGGCGCAGGCAGGCCTGGAGCCGCTGCGAGACGGCCGCCAGCAGGTCGTCGCCGCGGTCGTGGCCCAGGCTGTCGTTGATGGCCTTGAACTTGTCGAGGTCCATGAACAGCACGCCCAGGGGCTCGCCGTCGCGCCGGGTGCGGGCCAGGGCCTGCTCCAGCCGGTCGAGGAACAGGGCCCGGTTGGGCAGGCCGGTGAGGTCGTCGTGGAAGGCCTGCTCCACGTAGATGGCGGCGTTGCCGAGGGCGGCGCCGGCATGGGCGGCGAGGAGGTCCATGCACTCCACCTCGTGGGGCCAGGGCGACCGGCGGGTGAGGCTGCCGGCGATGAGGGCCCCCACCAGCTCGCCGCCCGACCACACCGGGCTGGCGACGAGGAACCGGTAGCCCACGTCGAGGGCGGGGCGCACGCCGAGGGGCCAGCCCGAGTGCTCGTCCAGCACCACCGTCTGGCGCCGGCCGTGGACGAGCCCGGCGGCGCCGGCGTCGAGGGGCGCGGTGGGGGCGGGGTCCGGGCTGACACCGCGGGAATGGGCCACCCGCCAGGCGCCGGCGTCCTCGTCGAACAGGCACAGCTCGGCGCCGTCGAAGCCCAGCCGTAGGGCCGAGTCGACCACGGTGCCGAGCACCTCGCCCCGGTCCAGCGTGCTCATGGTGCGCGCCGCCGCCGCCACCACCGCCAGCAGGCCGGCCCGGGACTCGGACTCGGTGCGGGCCTCGCCGTGGGCCGTGGCCTGGTCCAGCAGCTCGCGCGACAAGAAGCTGGCCACGTAGGCGACGAGGCTCATGCCGCCCAGTCGCACCACGGTGCCGGCGAGCGTGGCGCGCCAGCCGTCCAGGGCCACCACGGCCAGGTAGCCCGCAGCCGCGCAGGCCAGGAGCGCGGCCTGGCCCCGGGGCGGGTAGGTGGCCGCGAACAGGACCATGGGCAGGGCGTAGAGGAGGAACAGATCGGACTCGGCGCCCCCCGTCATCGCCACGCCCAGGGTGACGAGCACGATGTCGACGACCGACCACGTGTACAGCCAGCGGGTGCCGCTGGGACGGTCGAGGTGCTCGTCCCACGGGACCCGGGTGATGAGGTAGGCGACGTTGACGGTGACCAGGCCCACCAGGGCGGTGAGGCGTGGGCTCGGGTCCTCCTGGGCCACCAGCGCCACGGCCATGATCCCCACCACCAGCAGGCGGGTGAGGACGGCGACCCGGAGGGCCCGCTTGCGGAACGGGAGGAGCAGGCCGGCGTCGGGCCTTCGTGCGGCCGCGCCCGGCCGGCCCGGCTCGTTCAACGCGGCCATAGGGCAAACCATAGAGGGTGGGTCAAGGCGTGACCGTGCGTGCCGTGGCCCGCCGGCCCGGCAGCTTGACCACCTCGATGGCGTGGGGCAGCTCGGCCTTGATGGTGTCGTCGTGGGTGACCACGAGGACCTGCCGGAACCGGCCCTTGAGCCGCTCGAGGGCGGCCAGCATGCGGGCCTTGCGGTCCTCGTCGAGGGGCCCGAACACCTCGTCGAGGACGAGCAGGCCCACGCTGCCCCCCGACTGGAGGCGGACGTGCTCGCTGATCGCCACCCGCACCGCCAGGTTGGCCAGGTCGGTCTCCGATCCCGAGAAGCGCTGCATGCCGTGGAGGCGGCCCCGGTCCCGGATCTGGATCTCGTAGGTGTCGGCGTCGAGCTCGAGCCGGTCGTACTCGCCGTCGGTGAGCTCGGCGAACAGCTCGGCGGCCTGGGTGGCGAGCCTCGGCCCCACCGTCGCCACCACCCCGTTGCGGAAGGCCGAGAGCAGGTCGGCCACCCGGCCCAGGTGGCGGGTGTCCTCCTCCAGCTGGGCCAGCTGGGCGTGCTGGGCCTCGGCATCGCAGACCCGGCGGGCCGCGGCGTCGGCCTCGACGCGGGCCTTGGCCGCCACCAGCCGGGCGTCGGAGGCCGACTTGGCCGCCGCCTCGGCGGCCTGGGCCGCGGCGTCGCGCCCGTCCCGGGCCGCGCGCAGGGCCTCGGCGTCGAAACCCAGCGAGCGGGCCGTGGCCCGGAGGGCCTCGAGCCGGGCCGCGGCCTCCTGCTCCCGGGCAGCCTCGGCGGCGCGCTGGGCCACGAGGGTGGGCCGGCGCTCCAGGTGGGCCCGGAGCCGGGCCGCCTCGGCCGCGGCCGCCCGCCGCTGCTCCACCTCCGCCGCCAGCCGCTCCGCCTCGCCGGGTCGGAAGGCCCGGCCCAGGGCCGCCTCGGCCTCGGCCAGGACCGCCTCGGCGTGGGCCCGCCTGGACGTCGCCTGCTCGAAGGCGGCCCATGCCTCCCGGGCCCGCTGCAGCTCGGCCGCGGCCGCCGTGGCCGCCGAGCGGGCCGCGGCCGCCGCGGCCTGCAGCTCGACCCGCCGCGCTTCGAGGGTCGCCACCCGGGCCCGGCCCTCGGCCACCTCGGCCGCCCGGTGGGCCTGGACCTGGCCGAAGGCGTCGCCCAGGGCCTGGCCGCACAGTGGGCACTCGGCCCCGTCCGACAGCTGCGCCGACCGGCCCGCCGCCTCCTCGGCCCGGCGCAGCTCGGCCCGGGCCGCTCCCAGCTCGCCGTCGGCGGCCGCCAGCCGGGTGGCCGCGCCCTCAGCGTCGGCGCGGGCCGCCTCGCACCGCTCCTCGTCGGGCCGCGCCGCTGCCTCGGGCCCCGCCACCCGCGCCACGGCGGCGGCCGCCGCCGCCACCGCCCGCACTGCGGCCAGCTCGGCCTCGGCCTCGGCCAGGCCCTCGGCCGCGGCCGCGATGGCGGCCAGCCGGGTGTCGGCCCGGGCCAGGGTGGCCAGCTCGGCCTCCAGCTCCCCCACCCGCCGGGCCAGGGCCTCGTGGGCGGCCTTGGCCGCCTTGCCCTCGGCCACCACCTCGTCGTGGCGGCGGTGCAGCTCCTCCTGGTCGTCGAGCCGCTGCTGGGCTTCGGCCAGGCGGGCCCGGGCCCGGTCCGCCACCTCGCCCTCGGTGGCGGCCTCCACCTCGGCCGCTCCGGCCGCCGCCGCCGCGTCGTCGGCCGTGTCCTTCAGCCCGGTGAGGTCGGGCAGGACGCTGCCGAGGGACTCCAGCCGCTCCCGGCTGGCCCGGGCGTCCCGGCGGGCGTCGTCGCGGGCCGTGTCCAGCGGCATGACGCCCAGCAGCTTGAGGACCAGGTCCTTGCGCTGCTGCGGCCGCTGGTTGCTGAAGGCGGCCAGCTGCTTCTGCTCGGCGAAGACGGAGGACCGGAAGGCGGCGTCGTCCATGCCCAGGATGGAGTGGACGTAGCGGCCCGTGTCGCGGACGCCCTCGGCCACCTGCTCGCCGTCGGCGTAGGCCGAGGCCCGCACCGACGAGTTCATCCCCGCGACGGTGCGCCGCACGGTGTACAGGTGGCCTTCGTGCTCGAACTGCACCTCGGCCACGCAGTCGGCGTTGACGCCGGTGCTGCGCACGTCGGGGATGGTGGTGCGGGTGCGGCCCCACAGGGCGAACAGCACCGACTCGCACAGGTAGCTCTTGCCGGCGCCGTTGGCGCCGTAGATGCCCACCAGGCCGGGCGGGATCTCGAGGTCGAGCTCGTCCTCGAAGACCCGGTAGTTCCGCAGGTACACCCGCTTCAGCAGCACGGGCGCCCCGTCATCCCGCCGACTCCACCGCCCGGGCCAGGTACTGGTCGCCCAGCGCCTTGACGCGGTCCCGGTCGAACCCGGTGAGGTCCTGGCGCTCCAGGTAGCGGTGCCAGCGTCCGCCCATGGACTCGATGTCGGGCAGCTCCACCGGGACGGCCACCCCCGAGAACACCGGCTCCACCTTGAGGTGGAGGGCGGTGCCGGCCGCCTCCCGCACCACGTCGAGGTCGAGCAGCTTGTAGGCCTCCGGGTCCACCCCGTGCAGGTACAGGCGGGCCACCGCCCCCGCCGGCACGGACCCGGCCCGCTCCAGCACCTGGGCCTGGAGGTCGGCCGCGCTCAGGCCCAGCGCCTCCACCGTGGGCAGGGTGACCAGCGGCCGCTGCCCGGTGAGGGGCACGTGGCGGCAGGCGCCGGTCTCGGTGTCCAGCACCACGATGCCCTTGGCCCGCTCGGGGTCGTCGGCGAAGGAGAAGGTGTCGGTGGAGCCGGCGTACCAGATGCCCTCCGCCACCCGGGTGTGGAAGTGGTAGTGCCCGAGGAGCACGAGGTCGCAGCGCAGGGCGCCGGCGTCGACCTCGATCTCGTTGATGTCGGCGTAGCGGGGCTCCACCTGGGTGAGCCGGGGATGGGTGAGCAGCAGGTTCGACTTGTCGCCGCTGCGGGACCGGTCGGCTTCGGCCAGCGCCTCCAGCGTCGCGTCCACCGTGAGCATCTGGGGCACGGCGTGGACCACCAGGCCGGGCAGGTCGAAGCGCTCGTAGCCCAGGCGGGACGCGAAGTGGAACTCCGGGAACATGTCGCCGAGGGCCGAGTACGGGCTGCCGGTGCCGGGCAGGCGGGGCGTGTCGTGGTTGCCGGTGATGAGGGCCAGCGCCACCCCGTGCTCGCGGATGCTGGCGAGGGCCCGCTGCGCCACCCGGAACGAGCGGTAGGTGGGGCGGGGGTGGTCGAACACGTCGCCCAGCCACACGATCAGGTCGGGCTCCTGGGCCAGTGCCAGGTCGACGGCGGCCGTGAACGACTCCTCGAAGTCGAACTCCCGCTGGTTCACGCCGGCGGGCGTGGTGAACCCGTAGTAGGAACGCCCGAGGTGGGCGTCGCCGAGCGCCGCGACCTTCACCGCTGCACCGCTCAGTCCACCAGGGCGGACACGTTTGGCCGGGCCTCGGGCCGGGGTCCGGCGGGCGCGACGACGGTGCGGACCACGTCGTCGTACAGGTGGATGCGGGCCGGCACCGCGAACGGGGCCTCCAGGTTGGCCACCAGGCACTCGCCCGGCATGAGGCTCTGGATCTCGGGGCCGAGGGCGGACAGGTCCTGCTTGGACGACGACCGAAGGATGTTGCGGTCCTTCTCGTCGGCCAGGCCCAGCACGAAGAAGGTGTTGAACTGGCTCAGCAGCTCGCCGTCCAGCAGCTTGGGCTGCTGGGTGACGGCGCACAGCCCCACCTTGAACTTGCGCCCCTCGCGTGCCACCCGCGGGAACACGTTCGACTCCTTGTCGCGGTTGGACGACAGGACCCGCTGGGCCTCCTCCAGCACGATGCACACCACGGGGAGGCGCTCGTGCAGCTCCGGCTCGTCGAGGTAGGCGGCGGCCCAGTGCTCCAGCACCTTGCGCGCGAGGAAGGAGGCCAGCAGCACCTCCTCGGTGGAGCCGAGGCCGCTCACGTCGCACAGCACGACCTTGCCCTGCGACAGGTCCCGCACGATGCCGGCGCCGGCCGACACGCCCGGATCGGTGGCGATGCAGGGCAGGGCCACGATCCGCCGGGCCCGGCGGTGGACGACCTGCAGGGTGTTGAGCGCCACCCGGTTGCCGAGGTCGAGGTCGCGGAAGGCGGGCAGGTCGTCCACCTGGGCGAAGTCGAGCAGCCAGGTGAGCCCGGGCGTGCCGTAGTGGCGCTCCAGCTCGAACAGCGCCTCCTCCTGGGGCCGGCTCCACTCGTAGGCCGTGCGCAGGTCGTCCACGCCGAGCTCGGCCAGGCTGATGCGCAGGGTGGACGTGTTGGGCAGGCGGCGGGCGGCGTAGACCCGCAGCGCCTCGCCGGCCCAGGGGTGGCGGCCCAGGGCGCCCCGGTACTCGCCGTGGGGGTCGACCAGCAGCAGGCCGTAGCGGCCGTTGGCCTCCAGCACCTGCCCCGCCAGCACCCGCATCAGGTTGGACTTGCCCATGCCGGTGGTGGCGAAGATGCCGACGTGGGTGGCCAGGCTGGCGCCCGGGATCCCGACCTCGAAATCGACCACGGACTCCCCGCTGCGCAGGCAGCCCACGGCCAGGTCGCCCATCCGGGTGCGGAGGAACTCGAAGTCGGCGGCCTCGGGCGCCACCACCCGGGAGAACTGGGTGGGCAGGCTCTTGGGCTTGCGGAAGGCCTGGCCGTCGGCGGTGAGGTAGCCGAGGCAGCGGCACTCGGCCACGCGGTACGTGCGCCGCTCCTGCTCGTACACGGGATGGGCGCCGGCCTCGCCCCGGGCGTCGTCCGCCAGCAGGGTGCCGGCCACCCGCTCGGCCCAGCCCGGCTCGCGGTGCTCGGTGCCGTAGGTCACGTCGACCACCCGGAACAAGTAGCGCCGGCCGGTGACGTCGTCCACCGCCACCAGCAGCTCGCCCAGGAACAGGTCCTCGTCGGGGGCGGCGCGAAACACGCCCTCCAGCACGTTCTTGCCGTAGAGGCGGCCCCGGGGCGGCACGCCGGCGCCCGCTCCCAGCGGTTCTGGCGGTGGAAACGACACGGAACCCGTGTCGGTCCGGCTACCAGAAGGGGCGGCGGGGCCGGTCACGACCGCTCCATCAGGCGATGGCGGTCCACGAAGGCCCGGTCCCGCACGTCGGCGGCCACGCCGGCCCGGGCCAGCAGCTCGTCCAGCTGCAGCCACGCCTCGCTGCGCAGCCAGCCGGGGCAGGCGGCGAGGCGGTCGGCCACGGTGAGGGGGTAGGGATACCCGGGGAAGGCGGCGTCGTCGCACAGGGCCGACAGCCGGCCCAGGGCGGCGGGCGCGTCGGCGCCGGCCGGCAGGTCGACGCGGAAGGCGAAGCGGGCGTCCGGGTCGAGGCGGGCGGCCACGACCTGGAGGCCGGCGCCGGTGTCGGTGCGGGCCGACGCCCGGGTGCGGGCCACCGGCGCCCACCACGTGGCCCGGGGGCCGAGGGCCAGCGCCGCCTCCAGCTCCAGCAGGCCCACCAGCGGGGCGCCGCCCCGGGCCAGCGAGGAGTGCTTCGTGATCCCGGCCAGCACCACCCCCCGCTCCTCGGCCCGGGCCAGGAGGCGGGCGAGGAACGACGACGGGATGCGCCAGTCGGGCTGGAGGTCGCCGTCCACCAGGACCAGGGCGCCGGCCTCCGCCTCCTCCACGCTGCGCTCCACCGCCTCCCACTCCCAGCGGTCCCGCAGCAGGTTCACGTCGACCGAGGTGTCGGCCGCGATGCCGTCCAGCCCGAGGGCCTCCACCGCCGCCGCCCGCTCCTCGGACCCGCCCAGGAGGTGGGCCCGCAGCTCCCCCTCCTCCTCGGTGACGCAGCGGCCGCCCCGGAACCGCACCCGGGCGGCGCGGGTGACCAGCACCTGCAGGCACCTGGCATCGGCAACCAGGGCCTGGCCGCCGTCGACGGCCCAGGTGTCGGCCGGGGGCGCCAGGCGCGGCAGCGGGCGGGGCACGGCCTCCGCTTCGAAGACCAGGTTGGCGCTGTGCTCGGCAGGGTCGCGCAGGCCCCCGCCCCGGGCCCCGAGGAGGGCGGCCAGGCGCTGGGCGGCCCGTTCGAGGGTCGGTGTGGCCATGGCGTCCAGCCTCCCATGAGGCTGTGACAACTACAACCATGTAGTTCCGGCCGACCCGTCAGGCGTCGTCGGCGGGCACCTCGCAGCCGTCCGGTCCGCACGTGTCGGCGGGCCCGGCCGGGACCTGGACCGGCTCCCGCTCGGCCCACGCCCGCTCCAGGACGTCGAGCAACACGCCGGAGGGCTGGCCGCCCGAGACGGTGTAGCTGCGGTCGAACAGGAAGAACGGGACCGCGTCCACGCCGATGTCCCTGGCCTCGCGCTCGTCGGCCCGCACCTCGGCGGCGTAGGCGTCGCCGGCCAGCACCTCGGCGACCTGTGCGGGATCGAGCCCCACCGACTCGGCCACCCGGGCCAGGGTGGCGTGGTGGGCGATGGGCTCGCCCCGGGTCAGGTAGGCGGCGAGGAGCGCCTCCTTGAGCTGCCCCTGCAGTCCCCGGTCGGCGGCCAGGTGCAGCAGGCGGTGGGCGTCGAAGGTGCGGCCCCGCCTGGCGATGTCGAGGCGGAAGGCGAGGCCCTCGTCGGCGGCGGCGCGGGTGACGCGCTCGTTCATGGCCTCGGCCTCGTCCCTGGACACCCGGTACTTGGCGGCCAGGTGGCCCACCAGGTCGACCTCGCCCGAGGTGGGCGCCGACGGGTCGAGCTCGAAGCTCCGCCACACCACCTCGACCTCGCCGGCATGGGGGAAGCGGGCCAGGGCGTGCTCGAAGCGGCGCTTGCCGACGTAGCACCACGGGCACACCACATCGGACCAGATCTCCACCTTCATGGCTCCGACAACGCTCCCACGCCTCGGAAGCTTCCCCGCGCAACCACCTCGCACACGCAGGGCTCCCCGCGCGGCGCGACAATGGAGGCGACGGTGAGCCGGCCGGGTGGCCGCGGCGTCGCTTGACGGCGTCGAGGAAAGTCGGGGCTCCAGAGGGCAGGGTGCTGGCTAACGGCCAGTCGGGGTGACCCGCAGGAAAGTGCCACAGAGAACAGACCGCCGATGGCTCCCCGGAGCACAGGCAAGGGTGAAACGGTGCGGTAAGAGCGCACCAGCGCCCGGGGTGACCCGGGCGGCTCGGCAAACCCCACCCGGAGCAAGGCCAAGCGTGGGAGGAGCGGCCCGCTCGATCTCCCCAGGTAGGCCGCACAGATGGATGGCCACCGC
>JBQTJJ010000013.1:0-5520 GCA_052387235.1 Actinomycetota bacterium | reverse complement strand
ACGCCTACTTCGGCGGCAACATCGGCGTCACCGGCCTCCTGGTGGGGGAGGACCTGGCCCGGACCCTCTCCGCCGAGCCGGCCGGCCACCGCTACCTGCTCCCCGACGTGTGCCTCTCCGACGGCATTTTCCTCGACGGCCTCCGGCCGGCCGACCTGCCCCGGCCGGTGGAGGTGGTGGCCACTGACGGCCGCTCCCTGCGCCGGGCCCTCGCCGCCCGCCCCGCCCCGGTCACGGCGTGACCGCCACCCGGGCCGCGACCCGTCCCGTCGTGGCGGTGGTGGGCCGGCCCAACGTGGGCAAGTCCACCCTCGTGAACCGCATCCTGGGACGGCGCGAGGCCATCGTCGAGGAGCGGCCCGGCGTCACCCGCGACCGCAAGATCGTGGAGGCGGAGTGGAACGGCCGTCCGTTCACCCTGGTCGACACGGGCGGTTGGCTGGCCGGCGACGACCCCCTCGACCGCCAGGTCAGCGCCCAGGCCGAGCGGGCCATCGGCGAGGCCGACCTCCTCCTCGTGGTGGTGGACGCGGCGGTGGGCGCCACCGACGAGGACCTCCAGGTGGCCCGCCTCCTGCGCCGGTCCGGCAAGCCCGTCCTCCTGGTCGCCAACAAGGTGGACTCCGAGCACCGCGAGGCGGACGCCTGGTCGCTGACCCGGCTCGGGCTCGGTGACCCGTGGGCGGTGTCGGCGCTGCACGGCCGCGGCGTGGGCGACCTGCTCGACGAGGTGGTGGGTCTGCTGCCCGCCGAGGAGGTCGAGCCGACCGCCGCCGATCCCACCGAGGACGGGCCGGACGGCGAGGGCGAGCCGCCCAGCGTGGCCATCGTGGGCCGGCCCAACGTGGGCAAGTCCACCCTGTTCAACCGGCTGGTGGGCGACGAGCGGTCGGTGGTCCACGACATGCCCGGCACCACCCGGGACGCCATCGACACCCTGATCGAGACGGAGCGCGGCCCCCTCCGCCTCATCGACACCGCCGGCATGCGGCGCAAGAGCCGCAACAGCGAGGGCCCCGAGTACTACTCCCTGGTCCGGGCCCTCAAGGCCATCGACCGGGCCGACGCCGCCGTGCTGGTGATCGACGCGGGCGAGGGGATCACGGCCCAGGACCAGCGGCTGGGCGAGCGCATCGACGCCGCCGGCAGCCCGGTGGTCCTGCTGCTCAACAAGTGGGAGACGCTCGACGCCGCCGCCAGGGCCGACGTCCTGGGCCAGGTCGCCGACCGCCTCTCGTTCCTCGGGTACGCGCCGGTGCTGAAGGTGAGCGCGCGCACCGGGCTGGGCGTGCACAAGCTCCTGCCCGCCCTCGACCAGGCCATCGACGCCTACCACCGCCGCATACCCACGGCCGAGCTCAACAAGGTGATCCAGGCGGCCCAGGCCGCCCATGCCTCTCCCGGCGGCCGCGTCCTCTACGCCACCCAGGGCGCCACCGACCCGCCCACCTTCACCCTCTTCGCCAGCCGCACGCTGCCGCAGCCCTACCTGCGGTACCTGGAGCGCAAGATCCGCGAGCACTTCGGGTTCGGGCCCACGCCCCTCAAGCTCCGTGTCCGCCGCCGCGATGGGTGAGCCGGCCGGAGAAGGCCGACCTAGCGTGAGGACGTCATGGTGAACCGGCCCGTGCTCCTGGTCGTCGCCGTCGGCTGCCTCGTCGCCGCCGTCGTCTGGGGCCGCTCCGCGTTCCGGCTGGAGCGGGCCTGGCGCCGCATCACCCACAGCGAGGGCGCCCGTGGCCATGGTGCGGCCGCCGCCCTCCTGGGCTTCCGCAAGGAGGTCCACACCATGCTCCTCTACGTCCTGCTGGGCGTGGTGCTGGGGTTCAGCTCCCTCTCCAGCGATCCCGAGTTCGACATCCCGATGGTGCTGCTGTTCCTGCCCGTCGCCCTCTCGCTGCGCTTCGGCCGCCAGATCCTGGCCGAGGCCCGCCTCACCGAGGAGCGGTGGATCCTCGAGCGCAGGGCCCAGGAGGTGCTGGACCAGCAGAGCGAGCTCACCCCCATGCGGTGGTCGGCCCGGCTGGCGCCCGACGACCTGCCCGACATCCAGGGCTTCGAGGTGGCCCATCTCTACGAGCCCGGCATGGGCGCCATGGCCGGCGACTTCTACGACCTCTTCCCGAACGGGCCCACCCGGCTGGCGGCCGTCATCGGCGACGTGGCCGGGCACGGCATCGAGCCCTCCATCACCGCCTTCCAGGTGAAGTACCTGCTGCGGGTCTTTCTCACCCAGTACCGCGACCCCGCCCAGGCCATCGAGGAGCTCAACATCGTCCTGTCGGCCCAGGGGCGGCCCGAGGACCTGGTGTCGCTGTGCACGGTGGTGTTCGACCAGGCCGCCGCCACCTTGCGCTTCGCTTCCGCCGGCCACCCGCCGGCATGGGTGTGGCACGACCGCGAGGTCCGCCCCCTGCGCTCCACCGGGCCCCTGCTCACCCTCGACCCCAAGGGCTCCTACTTCAGCCGGGAGATCGCCCTCGACCCAGGCGACGTCCTGCTCCTGTACACCGACGGGCTCACCGAGGCCCGGTCCGGCGACCAGCTCTTCGGGGAGGAGCGCATCGCCCAGATCCTGCGCCGGGACCCGGGCGAGGAGCTGGCCTCGCTGTGCAAGGGGCTGCTGGAGGCGGCCCGGGACTTCGCCTCCGAGCCGCTGAGCGACGACGTCGCCATCCTGGCCATCCGCAGGACCTGACGGTGGCCGACGACGCCGGAGGCTCCGGCCCGTTGTCGACGTCGGAGGCCGTCGTGGCCGCCGGCGAGCGGGCCCGGCGCGGCAACCTCGACCGGTACGGGGAGAAGCTGGCGGCCCAGGGCAAGCTGTTCGTGCGGGAGCGGCTGGCGCTGCTGCTCGACGAGGGCTCGTTCGTCGAGGACGGGCTGCTGGCCAACGCCGTCGCCACCGACCTGGCGGCCGACGGCGTCGTGACCGGCCGGGGCACGGTGGACGGGCGGCCGGTGTGCGTGATGGCCAACGACACCACCGTCAAGGCCGGCTCGTGGGGCGCCCGCACGGTGGAGAAGCTGGTGCGCCTCACCGAGTACGCCCTGGCCCACGAGCTGCCCGTGTTCTGGCTGGTCGACTCGGCCGGGGCCCGCATCACCGACCAGGTCGAGCTCTTCCCGGGCCGACGGGGCGCGGGCCGGATCTTCTACAACCAGGTGCGGCTGTCGGGGAAGGTCCCCCAGGTCTGCTGCCTGTTCGGCCCGTCGGCCGCCGGCGGCGCCTACATCCCGTCGTTCTGCGACGTGGTGTTCATGGTCGAGGGCAACGCGTCCATGTACCTCGGCTCGCCCCGGATGGCCGAGGTCGTGATCGGCGAGAAGGCCACGCTGGAGGAGATGGGCGGGGCCCGCATGCACGCCTCGGTGTCGGGCTGCGGCGACAACCTGGTCCCCGACGACGCCGCCGCCATCGAGGCGGCCCGGCGCTGGTTCTCCTACGTCCCCGGGTCGTGGCGGGAGGGGCCGCCGGCGGCCGATCCCGAGCCCCCCGCCGCCGAGCTCACCGCCGCCATGATCCCCGAGTCGGAGCGGGCCGGGTACGACATGCACGAGGTCGTCGCCGCCCTGGTGGACGACGGGTCCGTCCTCGAGGTCAAGCCGCTGTGGGCCACCGAGGTGATCGTGGCCCTGGCCCGGATGGAGGGCCGCGCCGTCGGGATCGTCGCCAACAACCCGGCCCGCAAGGGTGGCGTGCTGTTCGTCGACTCGGCCGACAAGGTGGCGCGGTTCGTGTGGTGGTGCGACGCCTTCAACATCCCGCTGGTGTTCCTGTGCGACGTCCCCGGCTTCATGATCGGCACCCAGGTGGAGCGGGAGGGCATCATCCGCCACGGCGCCAAGATGATCACGGCCGTGGCCGAGGCCACCGTCCCCAAGATCTCGGTGATCGTCCGCAAGGCCTACGGCGCCGGCCTCTACGCCATGGCCGGCCCGGCCTTCGAGCCCGACGCCTGCATCGCCCTGCCCTCGGCCAAGATCGCGGTGATGGGGCCGGAGCCGGCCGTGAACGCCGTCTACGCCAACCACATCGCGGCGCTGGAGGACCCGGCCGAGCGGGCCGCCTTCGTGGCCGACAAGCGGGCCGAGTACGAGGCCGGCGTCGACCTGCTGCGCCTGGCGTCCGACCTGGTGATCGACGCCGTGGTGCGCCCCGAGGACCTCCGGGCCGAGATCGTCGCCCGCCTGGCCCTGGCCGAGGGAAAGGACCGCACCCTCACCGACAAGCGCCACGGCGTGCCGCCCGTATGACGGAGGTGACGATCCGCGACGTCTGCCCCCGCGACGGGCTGCAGGTGGAGGCGCCGGTGCCGGTGGAGGGCCGGGTCCGCCTGGTACGGGCCCTGGTGGCGGCGGGGCTGCGCTCGGTGGAGGCCGCCGCCTTCGTGTCGCCCCGGGCCGTGCCCGCCATGGCCGGCGCCGGCGAGGTGATGGCGGCCCTGGCCGGCGACGCCGACCCCCATGTCTCCTACGCCGTCCTCGTCCCCAACCTGGAGGGGGCCAGGCGGGCCACCTTCTGCTCCGAGGTCACCTTCACCGTCTCGGCCTCGCCCGCCTACAACGAGCGCAACGTCCGGATGAGCATCGACGAGTCGGTGGCCGAGGCGGGCCGGGCCGCCGCCCACCTGGCCCGGCGTCGGATCCCGGTGGACGCAGTGGTGTCGTGCGCCTTCGGCTCCCCCTACGAGGGCGACATCGAACCGGCCGAGGTCGACGCCCTGGGCCGGCGCCTGCTGGACGAGGGCGTCACCACCCTCACCTACGCCGACACCACCGGCATGGCCACCCCCCGCCGGGTGGAGGCGCTGGTGGAGCGCACGGGCGCCGCTATCGGCCTCCACCTCCACGACAACCGGGGCACGGCGCTGGTGAACGCCTACGCCGCCTACAACTGCGGTGTCCGCCGGTTCGACACGGCGGTGGGCGGCCTGGGCGGATCCCCCTTCGCCACCGGCGCCGCCGGCAATCTGGCCACCGAGGACCTGGTCCACCTCCTCGCCGACCTCGGCGTGGACACCGGCGTCGACCTCGACCGCCTCCTCGACGCCAGCCGGCTGGCGGCCGAGCTGGTCGGCCACCCGGTCCCGAGCCGGGTGGCGGCGGCCGGTCCCCGCAGCCGGCTGGCCACTGGGTAACGGACGGTGCCGTGGTGCGAGGAGTGCAGCCGCTTCCTCACGCCCACCAGCATGGGCACGGCGGGGGAGTGCCCGGGGTGTGGCCGGGTGCTCACCGATGCGGCGGGGACGGACGAGCCGGAGGTCCCATGGCACTTCAAGCTGCTGGTGCTGGCAACGGTGCTCTACCTCGGCTGGCGGGCCGTGCAGGGCGTGGTGTGGCTGGTCGGGCGCCTGTAGGCACGAGTCCCTGACCGCTGCTGACCCGTCGGCTCTCGCGTTTCGGCCCGGCCGGCGGGCGGCTACGCTCGGGGCGTCACGGGCTGTAGCGCAGCTTGGTTAGCGCGCTTGACTGGGGGTCAAGAGGTCGGGAGTTCAAATCTCCCCAGCCCGACCACAA
>JBQTJJ010000012.1:0-27091 GCA_052387235.1 Actinomycetota bacterium | reverse complement strand
CTCCTACTGGGTCATGGGGCACCTCGACCGTGTCCGCGAGCTCTTCGTCGAGGCGGGGCTCGAGGTCAGGTCCACCGAGACGCTCGTCGGGACCGCCCGCTTCGCATCCATCGAACAACTGGTGGAGGTCGAGGTCGAGAGCACCCCTCTCCGTGAACGCATCGACGAGCGCACCTACGGGGCCATCCTGGCCGATGCCCGGGAGGCCCTCGGGGCGTTCGAGACTCCTGACGGCACAGCGGAGGTCCCGATCGTCGGGCATATCGTGACTGCCGGGCGGTAGGGCACCGGCGCCTCTCCCGGTGGGCGCGGAGTGCGCTTCGCCGCTCGATCGACCGCGGACCAGGTCCGGCCCCGCTGGCTCAGCCGGCGATCGGTGCCACGGGGCTGACGAGCCGATGTGCGATGGCGAAGCGTGTCACACCCGACCGGCTCGAGACGCCGCTCTTCCTGTAGATCCGCTCGATATGGCTCGACGCCGTCTTCGGAGCGATGCCGAGGGCGTAGGCGACCTGCTTCGAGGACGCGCCCGTCGCGATCAGCACGAGCACCTCGACCTCGCGTGCCGTCAGGCCCGCAGGTCCCGGTTGCCGCTGCGGCCGGTGACCCACCGCACCGAGCACCAGCTCGACGGCCCCGGCGTCCAGCCGGCCTGCCCGCGCCTCGGCCCGCAGCTTCCTTGCCGCTTGCGCCCGTGAGGAGCGAGCCCGCGTCTCCCCCGGGGCCGTCATCGCCTGGTACGCCTCGCCGGCCTCGATGAGCTGGCTGTAGGTCGGTGAGAAGTCGATGGCCTCGCACGGCTCGTCACCGACCACCCATGCGTCGTGGCCGGGCGGGATCACCGCCGCGTCCCCGGCTCGCACCTCGATCTCGGCACCGTCCTCCATCACCACGTGCAGCTGGCCGGAGACGATGTAGAGCTGGTGCTGCGCCCGGCAGAGCCCGGTCCCTACGACAGGCCTGATGTCCTTCGACCATCGCCATCCCGGCTCCATCACCTCGCGGGTGATCGTCGTGTCACCCACCGATGCGACGGCGATCTTCGTCTGTCCCACGCGGCGGGTCCTGGCCGACGTGCCGACCGCCTCCAGTTCGTGCGCCACGCCTCCCATGATGCTCGGTGGACGGGCCCGGGGCGGGGCGGCCGGACGGCCACGTAGGAGAACACCGACGACCCGGCACGGAGGGGCGCCCTGGGCCCCAGTCGCCCTTCGGCGCCGGCGGAGCGCCGGTGGACCTCCTGGAACTCGCATCCAGCCAGATCTGGATTCACTCCAGCATTGGAGGGTAGGGTCCCGGGCCGTGCCCCCGGAGACGACCGTCGACAACAGCGCGCTGCTCCGACGGCATGGCCTGCTGGTCACGGCGCAGCGGCTGGCGGTCCTGCGGGCGGTCTCCCACCGGCCCCACAGCACCGCCGACGACATCTACAACGGCGTCCGGGCCGAGATCGGTTCGATCTCTCGCCAGGCGGTGTACGACGCCCTTGCGACCCTCACCGACAAGACCGTGCTCAGGCGCATCCAGCCCGCCGGATCGCCGGCCCGGTACGAGGACCGGGTGGAGGACAACCACCACCACCTCATCTGCCGGACCTGCAACCGGATGCTCGACGTCGACTGTGCGGTCGGTGACACGCCGTGCCTCACGGCCGCCGACGACTCGGGCTACGAGATCGACGAGGCCGAGGTCATCTACTGGGGTCGATGTCCCGAGTGTGCCGCCGCCCGCTCGGGCGAAACCGCACCGGATCCGGGGCCATCCGACGCCTCGTTGAGGTCGACCCCGGGCAGTCAGGTACCAACAGGAACCGCGAGACAGGAGAATCCGACGTGACCGAGAGTGTCAGCGAGAGTGAGAACCCGGCGATCCCGTCGCCGGAGCCCAAGCCGGCCCGCCCCAGGACGAACAGGGACTGGTGGCCGAACCAGCTTGACCTCCAGGTGCTCCACCAGCATTCGCCCCGGTCCAACCCGATGGGCGAGGACCACGACTACGCCGCGGAGTTCAGCACCCTCGACCTCGATGCGCTGAAGCGGGACGTCTTCGAGGTGATGACGACGTCACAGGACTGGTGGCCGGCCGACTACGGGCACTACGGAGGGCTCTTCATCCGGCTCTCGTGGCATGCCGCCGGCACGTACCGCATCGCCGACGGCCGGGGTGGCGCCGGCGACGGCTCGCAGCGCTTCGCCCCCCTCAACAGCTGGCCCGACAACGCCAACCTCGACAAGGCGCGCCGGTTGCTCTGGCCGGTGAAGCAGAAGTACGGCCGGAAGATCTCCTGGGCGGACCTGCTGGTGTTCGCCGGCAACTGCGCCCTGGAATCGATGGGGTTCACGCCGTTCGGCTTCGGCTTCGGGCGAGAGGACATCTGGGAGCCGGAGGAGATCTTCTGGGGACCGGAGGACGCCTGGCTCGGGGACGAGCGTTACAGCGGCGACAGGGAGCTCGGCGGTCCGTTCGGCGCCGTCCAGATGGGCCTGATCTACGTGAACCCCGAGGGTCCGAACGGCACCCCGGACCCGCTCGCGTCCGCCAGGGACATCCGGGAGACCTTCGGCCGCATGGCCATGAACGACGAGGAGACGGTGGCGCTCATCGCCGGCGGCCACACGTTCGGCAAGTGCCACGGTGCCGTCGATCCGCAGTACGTCGGCCCCGAGCCCGAGGGTTGCCCGGTCGAGCACCAGGGCCTGGGCTGGATGAACAGCTTCGGCCGCGGCATGGGCGCCGACACGATCACCAGCGGGCTCGAGGGCGCATGGACGAACGAGCCCACGAGGTGGGACAACGGGTACTTCGACAACCTGTTCAGGTACGACTGGGAGCTGACGACGAGCCCTGCCGGGGCGAATCAGTGGACGCCGAGGGACCCCGAGGCCCAGGGCACCGTGCCGGACGCCCACGACCCGTCGAAGCGGCACGCGCCGATGATGCTGACCTCGGACCTCGCACTGAGGCTGGACCCGGTCTACGGGCCGATCTCGAAGCGGTTCCACGAGCATCCTGACCAGTTCGCGGAAGCCTTCGCCAAGGCCTGGTACAAGCTGCTGCACCGCGACATGGGCCCCGTCCGCCGCTACCTCGGCCCGTGGGTGCCGGAGGCGCAGCTGTGGCAGGACCCCGTCCCCGAGGTCGACCACGAGCTGGTCGGCGAGGAGGACGTCGCCGCCCTCAAGGGCCGGCTCCTCGGATCAGGACTGTCCGTCTCCCAGCTGGTGGCCACCGCATGGGCGTCGGCGGCCTCGTTCCGCGGCACCGACAAGCGTGGAGGGGCCAACGGGGCGCGGATCCGCCTCGCGCCGCAGAAGGACTGGGACGTCAACGACCCGTCCGAGCTGGCCAAGGCGCTGCAGACCCTCGAGGAGGTGCAGCAGGACTTCAACCGAGCACAGTCCGGTGGCAAGCGGGTGTCGCTCGCCGACCTGATCGTCCTGGGCGGGTGTGCCGCCGTCGAGAAGGCGGCGAAGGACGCGGGCCACGACGTCACGGTCCCGTTCGCGCCGGGGCGCACCGACGCCTCGCAGGAGCAGACCGACGTGGAGTCGTTCGCGGTGCTGGAACCGTCGGCCGAGGGATTCCGCAACTACCTCCGTCCCGGCGAGAAGCTGCCGGCGGAGCAGCTGCTGCTGGACCGGGCCAACCTGCTGACGCTCACCGCTCCGGAGATGACGGTCCTCGTCGGGGGCATGCGGGCCCTGGATGCCAACTCCGGGGGAGCCGCGCACGGCGTCTTCTCCGACCGGCCCGGGACGTTGACCAACGACTTCTTCGTGCACCTGCTCGACGCGGGCACGGAATGGAGCGTCTCGGAGGCGGCGGAGAACGTGTACGAGGGCCGCGATCGCGCCACCGGCGAGGTCAGGCGGACCGCCACCGCCGTCGACCTCGTCTTCGGCTCGAACTCCCAGCTCCGGGCCGTCGCGGAGGTCTACGCATGCGACGACGCGAAGGAGAAGTTCGTGCGTGACTTCGTGGCGGCCTGGGACAAGGTCATGAACCTCGATCGGTTCGACCTGGCCTGATCGGGGACGGGTCCGGTGACCGGTTCAGGCGAACCGGTCACCGGCCGTCGCCGTTCGCCGGCTCGGGCGTGATGCGGCCCGCCGTGCGCACCCCCGACCAGCGGGCGACCTCGCCGGCCAGGTCGAGGCGTTCCACGGTGGCGGATTCCTCGTACTCGCCCCAGGCGTCACGGGGGAGCATCCACATGATCTCGAACTCGTTGCCGTCGGGATCGGCGCCGTAGAGGCTCTTTGTGGCGCCATGGCTCGACTCGCCGGTGAGGGCGCCGGCGTCGAGGAGAGCGACCCGGGCCTCCACCAGCTCGTCGATCGTGTCGAGCTGCCACGCGAGGTGGTACAGCCCGATGGCGCCCCGACGCCTGGGGTCACCGCCGGTACCCACGCCGAAGAGGCCGAGGTCGTGGTGGTTCCCCGACCGGGGCAGCCGCAGGAAGGCGGCGTTGGCCCGGGGCTCCCTGGCCATGACCTCCATGCCGAAGACCCCGGTGTAGAAGCCCACCGACCGATCGAGGTCGGCGACGAACAGCACGGCGTGGTTCAGGCGAACGGGGGAGAAGGCCACGTCGGGTCCTTTCGGTAGGTCCGGGCCGGGGGCCAGGCCCGGTCCCCGACGATCCCACAGATGGGTCAGGCGGCGTCGGCGGTGCGGACGGCCGACACCTCGAACTCGAGGGTCACCTTCTCGCTCACCAGCACGCCGCCCGCCTCGAGGGCCGCGTTCCAGGCGACGCCCCAGTCCTTGCGGTTGATGGTGGTCCTGCCCTCCAGGCCGATGCGCTGGTTGCCGAACGGGTCGGTGGCGGCCCCCGTGTACTCGAAGTCGATGGCGACCGGCTTGGTCACGCCCTTGATGGTGAGGTCGCCGGTGACCCGGAAGGTCTCGTCGTCGAGCTGCTCGATGGCGGTGGAGGAGAAGGCGATCTCGGGGTACCGCTCCATGTCGAAGAAGTCGTTGCCCCGGAGGTGGGCGTCGCGGTCGGCGTTGCGGGTGTCGATGCTGGCCGCCTTGATGGTGAGCTGCAGCTCGGACCTGGTGGGATCCTCGGCGTCGAAGTAGCCGCGGCCGTCGAACTCGTTGAACGAGCCGCGCACCTTGGTCACCATGGCGTGCCGGGCGACGAACCCGATGCGGCTGTGGGCGGGGTCGATGGCGTAGGTGCCGCTGAGGGTGGTGCTGAGAGTGGTTGCGGTGCTCATGGCGTCCTCCTGAGGAATCGTTGACATGTCCTCCAACATGGATGACCAATCAACTATTCCCAGGGGCGTGGAAGCCGGAAACCGCGCGACTAGATGAAAAATCATCTATACGGCACCTAGACTGGGGCCGTGCCGGAGGTGCCCTGGCTGAGCGAGCGGGAGGCGCGGGCGTGGCGGGCGCTGCAGACCATGCAGCTGCGCCTGGAGGGCGAGCTGGCCCGCCAGCTGGCGACCGACTCGGGATTGTCGTACTCGGACTACGTGGTGCTCGTGGCGCTCACGGACCGCCCCGACGGCCGCATGCGCCTGTTCGAGCTGGCGCGTGGCCTGGGGTGGGAGAAGAGCCGGGTCTCCCACCACATCGCCCGCATGTCCGAGCGGGGGCTGGTGGAGAAGCGGAAGTGCGACTCGGACCGCCGCGGCGCGTTCGTCGGCGTCACCGAGCGGGGCCGCCAGGAGATCAGGCGGGCCGCGCCCGGCCACGTCAGGGAGGTGCGCCGCCTGTTCGTCGACCGGCTCTCCCCGGACCAGCTCGAGGCCGTGGCCGACGCGGCCGAGACCGTGCTCGCCGCCTTCGACGATCGACTCCCACTCGAGTAGGCGCCTGCCCCCACTGCGGCCCGCCCCCCGGCGGCCACGGAGGGACCGGTGGCGCTACTTCACGCCCGAGGCGACGAGCAGCTCGCAGGGACCCACGAAGCCCTCCGGCCCCTCGAACTGCCGCAGCGCCTCCTCGATCTCGTCCCACACGCCGCCCCGCTCCGCTTCGGGCACGGTGGCCAACATCTGGTGCAGCGCGCCGAACGACTCGCGCTCGAACCGCACGCACTCGGCCGCCGACGGCAGGCGCACGGGGGCGGGCACGGCTTCCACGCGCACGTCCCGGAACCCGGCCTCGGCGAGCCTGGTCCCGAGGACGCCGGGATCGCCGAGGCTGAACGGCCCGGGCTGGCCCGGCTGGGGCGGGGGCAGCTGGGCCCGACCCCGGATGGTCGACACCGGGATGGAGAAGAACTGGTTGCGGTCGGGGGTGGAGTAGACGATGGCGCCTACCCGGCCGCCCTCGCGCAGGGCGTTGCGCATCCCGGTGAGGGCCCGGTGCTGGTCCGGGAAGTAGATGAGCCCGACCCGGGAGATGACGGCGTCGAAGCCGGCGCCGTCGAAGGCCTCGAGGGCTTCGCCGTCGGCCTCCACCGTGTCCACGTTGGTCATCCCGGCCTCGGCCGCCCGCTTGGCCGCGTAGGACAGGATGGTGGGGGAGATGTCGGTGGCGACGACCTCGCCCTCGGGCCACACCCGGCGGGCCGCGGCCACCGTCTGGCCGCCCGCACCGGCGGCCACGTCCAGGATGCGCCCGCCGGCGCCGGCGCCCACCGCGTCGAGCATCCGGGCCGTGGCCTCGCCCAGCCACTCCTCGAGCAGGTCGCCCCACGCGTCCCAGGCGTCGGCCGCGTCCTCCCACTGCCGGCGCGTCGTGGCCTTGTACTGCTGGGCGTCGAATGCCATCTCGGATCTCCTCCGTCTCGGGACCTCGCCGTCACCGGGGAGTGCGGCAGACCCGGCTCACGGCGCGGAAGATCCCGTCTGGCACATCGCCAGGCGACAGGAGCGGGCCGGGGCGGGACAATGGGCCGAGATGGGCGAGGTCGAGCAGCTCCTCGGGCGGGACGAGCCGCTGCACCGGATGCGGGACGTCCTGGCGCGGGCCGCGGCCGGCCTCCGGTCCGTGGTGCTCGTCACCGGCCAGGCCGGCATCGGGAAGTCGTCGCTGGTGCGGGCGGCGGCGGCCGGCGTCGACCTCGTGGGGTGGGGGACGTGCGTCGAGGACGTGGCCGCGCCCGGGTACTGGCCCTGGACCCGGGCCCTCGATGCCATCGCCGGCCGGCTCGGCCCGGCCCGGACGGCCGCAACGGCGGGCGAGGACGCCCCCCTCCTGGCCGCCATCGGGCGCAGCTTCGGCGACGCCGCCACCGGGGACGCCTCGGAGCGCCAGCGCCTCCTGTTGATGGACGCCGTCAACGCCTGGCTCGGACGGGTCGCAGCCGAGGGGGGCCCGGCCGTCGTGGTGCTGGACGACCTGCAGTGGGCCGACGAGTCGTCGCTGGCCCTGCTCGAGTTCGTGGCCCGGGACCCGGCGCCGGCGGCCGTGTGCATCGTGGGCTGCTACCGCCACGACGAGCTGCCCCCGGCCTCCCGGGACCGCCTGGCCCGGCTGGCCATGTCGGCCACGAGCGTCGACCTCGCCGGCCTGGACCGGGATGCGGTCGCCGGGCTGGTCGCGTCGGTCGCCGGTTCGCTCGGGGCCGATGAGGTGGACGACATGTACCGGCGGGCCGGTGGCCACCCGGTCTTCACCAGGGAGCTGGCCCTGCTGGCGGCAAGCGGGGACCACCACCGGATCCCCCGGGCCGTGCAGGACGCCATCCACCACCGCTTCCGCCTCCTGCCCGACGCCACCCGGCGGGCCCTGGAGGTGGCGGCGCTGGCCGGCAACGCGGTCTCGGCCGGCGTGGTGGCGGCGGCCGGCGACCTGCCCGTCGCCACCGTGCACGACGCCCTCGTCATGGCCGACAAGGCCGGCATCGTGGTGCTCGATCCCGACGGCCGGGCCGGGTTCGCCCACGACCTCTACCGGGAGACCATCGCGGCGTCGGTCCCGTCCGAGGCCCGGGTCGCCCTCCACCAGCGCATCGGCGCCGCCCTCGAGGAGCGGCGCACCCGGGGCGACGACGTGAGCCCGGCCGAGCTGGCCCGCCACTTCACCGCCGCCATCGCGGTGGACGGCACTGCCCGGGCCGCCCGGTGGGCGCTGGCGGCAGCAGCCTCGGACCGGGAGGCGCTGGCGTTCCGGGACGCCGCCGCCCACCTCCGCCGCTGGCGCGCCTCGGTCGCGGCCGCACCCGTCGCCGCCGACGACCGCGAGTTGTGCGACGTCCTGCTGGCGGAAGCGGACGCCCTGGCCCGCGCCGGCGCCGTGGTCGACGCCCGGGGCCTGATCCGCCTGGCCCACGACATCGCCCGGCGGTCCGGGCTCGCCGACCTCCTGGCCCGGGCTGCGCTGGCCGTCAGCGACCTGGGAGCCCGGTTCGCGGCCCGGCGGGACGACGTCGTCCAGGAGCTGGAGCAGGCCCTGGACGCCGTGTCGGGCGTGGACCCCGTGCTGGAGGCCCGGGTCCTCGCCACCCTCGCCCGGGAGCTGCAGCACTCCGTGGTCGCCGACCGGCCCCGGGCCGGCCCGCTGAGCGAGCGGGCCCTCGAACTGGGCCGGGCCGGCGGCGATCCTCCCACCCTGGTCTCCTGCCTGCTCGCCCGGCACGACGTGCTGTGGACGCCCGGCACGGGGCCGGCCCGCATCGACATCGCGCGGGAGATCGTGGCCACGGCCGCGCGCATGGGGGACGACGAGCACCGGGCCCAGGGCCAGTTGCTGCTCGCCACCGCCCTGCTGGAGGCGGGCTCGGCGGCGTTCGCCCCGGCTCTGGAGTCGTGCCTCGAGATCCTCGACGGGCTGGGCCAGCCCCGGCACCGCTACGTGGCCGAGACCCGCCGTGCCGCCCTGCTCCTGCTGCGGGGCGACCTCGACGGGGCCGAGGCCGCCATCGAGGGCGCGGCCGAGATCGGGACCCGCATCCGGGAGCCGGACACCGGCAACGTCCGCATGTCGCAACGGTTGGAGCTGGCCCGGGCCCGCCGGTCTCCGGAGGAGCTGGAGGCGTTCGCCGGGGCGGCGGTGGCCCACTGGACGGGCGCGCCGGTGCACGCCCACTCCGTGGCGGCCGGCTTCCTGGCCCGGGCCGGCGACCTCGACGGCGCCCGCCGCCACGTGGCGGTCGTCCTCGACCTAGGCACGTGGCGCGCCGACCGCTCCTACCTGTGGTCGGTCTTCGTGCGCGAGCTGGGCGCGGCCGCCGTCGCCCTCGACGACCGGGGCCTGTGCCGGGACCTGCTGGCGGACGTGGCGCCCCTCGCCCCGACGTGCGGCGTGAACGGCGCCGTGGTGGCCTTCGCCGGCAGCCACGCCCATACCGCGTGGCTGCTGGCCCGCCACCTCGGCGACGAGGGGGCGTCGTTCCGCGACGAGGCCGGCACCGTGTACCGCCGGCTGGGCGCCGGCGGGTGGCTGGCCGAGCTGGACGCGCCGTCGGGGGCGCCGGCCGGCGGCGGGGCCAGGTCGATGCGCCGGCGCGGCGCGGCGTGGGACCTGGCCTTCGACGGCGGGCGCGCCAGCGTCCCCCACGTCAAGGGCCTGGCCGACCTCGCCGTCCTGCTCGGCCACCCCGACAGGGATGTCCACGTCCTCGAGCTGTACGGAGCGGTCGCGGTGGCGTCCTCGTCGTCCGAGGTGGTCGACCGGCGGGCGCTCGACGAGTACAGGCGCCGGCTGGCCGACCTCGACGAGGAGCTGGACGATGCGGCGGCCGCCCACGACATCGGCCGCCGGGAGCGGGCCGAGGCCGAGAGGGACGCCCTCGTGGCCGAGCTGGGCCGGGTGACCACCAGGCGCAGCGGGAGCCGGCTCTTCGCCAACTACCCGGCCGAGCGGGCCCGCAAGGCGGTCGCGGCCCGCATCCGCGACGCCATCCGCCGCATCGAGGCCGACCTGCCGGCGCTGGCCGCCCACCTCGACGCCGGCGTCGTCACCGGCCTGCACTGCCGCTACCGCAGCGATGGCGGCCGCGGATGGGACGTCGACGCCGGCTGACTGTTCCTGTCCGCAGCCCGCGTTGGAATCCAACGCGGTCTGCGGACGGGAACCGGCCTGGCCGGCGCCGGGCCGTGGGAGACTCCGGCCACATGCGCTGGAGGCGGACGTCCACGGTGGAGGAGCTTCCCGCCGACCCGGTGGGCGAGGCAGTGGCCGAGGCCCTGGTGGACGTGCTGGCCGGCGCCACCGTCGACGTGGTGTACTCGCCCAGCGGGACGCCCCTCCCGGAGCCCGGCACGGAGATCGGTGCGGCGTCGGCCACCGGCGCCGGGCCGGCGGGATGGGAGGTCACGGTCGTGGCCCGGCTCACGGACCGGGTGGCCCGGCTGGTGGGCTCGGGGGAGCCCTCCACCCTCACCGAGCTGCTGGACGCCCTGCCCCGGGCCGGGATCCGGGCCGCGGCCCGGGTGCGCCACCACGACGTGGGCCGGGCCGAGCGGGTCGAGCCCGCCCTGCGCCGGGCCCTGCGCGACATGGTGGCATCCGAGGTGCTGGGCGAGTACCTGGCGGCCCGGGTGGGGCGCTCGGTCCGGCCCGACCTGGTGGCCGACACCATCGAGTTCCTCATCGAGCTGAGCGGCACCCGCGTCGAGTCGCACGCCCTCACCCACGGCGTGATCGTCGCCGACGTCCTCACCGACGGGCCCCGCCTGCGCTTCGCCTACCCCGGCCACATCCGCACCGCCAAGCGGGCGCCCCTCCTCTTCGACGGCCAGCGCTCGGTCCTGCTCGTGGACCCCGACGGCTTCGCCCGCACCGAGCTCCAGCGCCACCGCTTCGAGCGCCTGGCCGCGGCCTCGGGCGACGGGCGGGCCAGCGACGACGAGTGGCTGGAGAGCGGCGCCCTGGTGGCCGACGCCACCCGGGCCCTCGGTGGCGTGGGCTTCTTCGTGCGGGCCGACCGCAGCGTGTGGACCTTCGTCGACGGCCAGCCGCTGCTCGTGCGCCGGGGCGAGCACTGGACCGCCTTCCCCCTGGAGCTGTCGGCCGCCATCGCCAGCATGATCGGGGCCGGCCCCGTGACGGCCCTCGTCGCCCGCGTCGCCTTCATGATCTCGGGCCGGCCCCAGGGTGCCATCCTCGCCATCGTCGACGACCCCGCCCGCCTCGACGGCGTGGTGTCGGCCAAGGACCGCTACGACCTGCGCAACGAGATCGACCCGCCGGCCATGCGGACCGAGACCAGGCTGCACCACCTCATCGACGCCGAGGACCTCGACGAGGACACGCTGGTGCGGCTGGCCGCCCTCGACGGCGCCACCGTCGTCGACCGCAGCGGCCGCCTCATCGCCTACGGCGCCATCGTCACCAGCGCCGACAGCCAGCACGAGGGAGCCCGCACCGCCGCCGCCAAGACCCTGTCGGAGACGGCCCTGGTGGTGCTCAAGGTGTCGGTGGACGGGGACATCACCGTCTTCCGGGGCGGGACGGCCGTCACCACCCTGCTGGGCAGGGCCCCGGAGGAGCCCTGAGCCGTAGGGTGGGTGCATGCTCATCACGCTGGGGGGCAAGCGGCTGGCCATGGTGGGCCGGGCCCGCGTCTACGTCTGCGGGATCACACCCTACGAGACGACGCACGTCGGCCACGCCGCCACCTTCGTCTGGAGCGACGTCGCCGTGCGGCTGCTGCGCCGGCTGGGACTCGAGGTCCAGGTCACCCGGAACATCACCGACGTCGACGACGCCCTGGTGGACCATGCCCGGCGCACCGGCGGGTCGTGGCGGTCCATGGCCGTGCAGCAGACCTACCGCTTCGAGGACGAGGTCGCCCGCCTCGGCGTGCTCACCCCCACCTTCGAGCCCAAGGCCCACAACCACGTCGACGACGTGGTCGCCCTCACCCAGGGGCTGCTCGAGCTGGGCCGGGCCTACGAGCGGGACGGCTCGGTCTTCTTCCCGGGCGCGCCGGTGGTGGCGGCGGCCGGGCTGTCGCACCAGGACGCCGAGGCCCGGCTGGCCGAGCTGGGCGGCCACGCCGCCGACGCGGCCAAGGACGACGTCCTCGACGCCCCGCTGTGGCGCCGGTCGGCCGGCGACGAGCCGGCGTGGGACAGCCCCTGGGGCCCGGGCCGGCCCGGGTGGCACGCCGAGTGCACGGCCATGGCCCTCGCCACCCTCGGCCCCGGCATCGACCTGCACTGCGGCGGCGCCGACCTGGCCTTCCCCCATCACGCCTTCGAGGCCGCCCACGCCGAGGCCGTCCTGGGCGTGACGCCGTTCGCCCGGACCTGGCTGCGGGCCGGGACGGTGGCGTTCGAGGGGGCGAAGATGGCCAAGTCCACCGGCAACCTGGTGTTCGTGCGGGACGTGCTGGGGGACAGCTCCGCCGCCGCGCTCCGCCTCGCCATCCTCGGCCGGCGGTGGTGGGAGGACTGGGAGTTCGAGGCCGCCCTGGTGGAGGCGGCCGCGCACCGGGTGGCCGAGCTCCGGGCCGCCGCGGCCCGGGAGGGGGCGGCCGGCGGCTACGACCGCGCGCTGGCCGCGCTGTGCGACGACCTCGACGTGCCGGCCGCCCTGGCCGTGGCCGAGGAGGCGGGCGGGGCCGCGGCCGAGCTGCTCGTCGACATCCTCGGGCTCCGCCACCGCGAGCCCGTGCACCGCACCACCCTCCTGCCGGCGCCCTGACCCGGCCGGGCGTTCAGCCCACCCGTGCAGCCAGGACGGCGATGTCGTCCTGGGTCCGCTCGGGGACCAGCGACGACACGATGCCCCGGCACAGGCCGCCCATCGCCGTGCCGGCCGTCCCGTCCGCCACCTCGAGCAGGCGCTGCAGACCGTCCTGCAGTGGCATGGCCGGCGCCTCCACCAGGCCATCGGTGAAGAACAGGAGCAGTGAGCCGGGGTCCAGCCCGAACGTGGACGACTCGTACTCCATGGCGGGCAGGACGCCGAGCGGCACGTTGGGGGCCAGCTCGAGGTACCGGGCCGGTGCCGACGGCGGCAGCAGGAGGGCGGGCGGGTGGCCGGCGCTCAGGACCTCGACCGTGCGCCGGGCCAGGTCCACCACGGCGTACACCACCGTGGCCTGGGCCCCGCCGTCGAGGCCCTGCAGCAGCCGGTCGAGGCTGCCCATGAGCTCCGTCGGCGCCAGCCCGTGGACGGCATAGGCGCGCACGGCCGTGCGCAGCTGGCCCATGAGGGCGGCGGCCCGGGTGCCCCGCCCCATCACGTCGCCCACCGTGAGCGCCACCCGCCGGTCGCCGACGGGGAACACGTCGTACCAGTCGCCGCCCACCTGGGTCCCCGCGCTGCCGGGACGGTAGTAGGGGTCGATCTCGAGGTCGGGCACGTGCGGGATGGCGTCGGGCAGGAGGCTGCGCTGGAGCGTCTCGGCGATGCGGTGCTCGTGCTCGTAGCGCTCGGCGTTCTCGATGGCCACCGCCGCCAGCTGGGCCAGCTGGAGGAGCACGACCTCGTCGCCCTCGCTGAAGTCGCCCTCGAGCTTGTCGGCCACCTGGATCAGGCCGAGGGTCCGCCCGGTCCGCCCCGTGAGCGGTACGGCCAGCCACCCCTCCAGCATGGGATGGCCGGGGGCCACGTCGAACACGCCGTGGGAGGCGAAGTTGGCGACGATCTCCTTCTTGGTCATGCGCACCGGCTCGTTGCGCTCCCACACCACGCGGTACAGCCCGGAGAGGTCGACCTGGCGCCGCTCCGCCAGCCACCCCTCGTACTTGGGGGACACCGAGCGCGAGTACTCGGCGCTGCGCGCCTCGCGGGCGGCGGTGATCACCGTCTCGGCCTCGTGGGCGCCGATCACCTCGCGGGCGCTGTCGTTGATGACGCGGAGGATCTCGTCCAGGCTCTGGGTCGAGTTGATGATGACGGCCGCGTCGGCCAGCTTGCGCAGGTTCCTCGCCTCGGTCTCGAAGCGCTGGTCGAGGCGGGCCTCCAGCAGCTCGCTCTGGCGCCGGAGCGCCTCGGTCTTCTCGTGCAGCTCGACGAAGACGCCCACCTTGGCCTGGAGCAGGCCGGCGTCGAACGGCTTGTTCACGTAGTCCACCGCGCCGCTCGCGAATCCCTGCATGGCGTGCGCCACGTCGCGGCTGTAGGCGGTGAGGAAGATGATCGGGATGTCCTGGGTGCGCTCGCGCTGCTTGATCCGCTCCGCCGTCTCGAAGCCGTCCATCCCCGGCATCTTCACGTCCAGGAGGATCAGGGCCACGTCGTGCACCAGGAGGTGCTTGAGGGCCTCCTCGCCGGAGCCCGCGAGCAGGAGGTGGTGGCCGAGCGGCGCCAGCACCGCCTCGAGCGCCACCAGGTTCTCGGGACGGTCGTCCACGAGGAGGATGGTGGGCCGGCCGCCGCCGGGCGCGGAGGAGGTCAACGGGGCGCGGTCCGCACCGTGAAGCGGACCGTGACCCCCGGCCCGTCGTTGCGCTCCATCCAGATGCGGTTCCCGCCGCGCTCCGCCACCTTGCGGCACACCGCCAGCCCGAGGCCGGTGCCGGGGTACGGGTCGCCGTCGAGCCGCTCGAACATCTGGAAGGCCCGTTCGAGCTGGCCGGCGACGACGCCCCGCCCGTTGTCCCGGACGGCCACGGTGGTGACGCCGTCGCCGTGCTCGGCGCTGACCTCCACCACCGGCGAGGTGCCCGGGGCCCGGAACTTCACCGCGTTGGAGACCAGGTTCTGGAACACCTGGCGCAGGTCGGCGGCGCTCCCCATGCCCGAGCCGAGAGGCCCGCACCGCAGCTCGGCACCGGCCTCGGTGATGGCGGGGCCCAGGTTGTCGAGGGCGGCGGCCAGGGCGGCGTCGAGGTCCACCGGCTCCGCCGGCGCCCCGCCGCCGGCCCGGGCGTAGACGAGCAGGTCGGCGATCAGGGACGACATCCGCTCGGCGGTGGTGGTGATCCGGGCCATCCACTCCTTGGCCTGGTCGTCGGCGCCGGCGCCAATCCGCTCGCCCAGCAGCTCGATGAACCCGGAGATGACCCGGAGCGGGTCCTGGAGGTCGTGGGACGCGATGTAGGCGAACTGCTCGAGGTCGCGGTTGGAGCGCTCGAGCTCGGCCGACTGCCGGGCCAGCGTCTCGTGCTGCTCGCGCAGCAAGCGGTTCTTGAGCTCCAGGTCCAGGAACACCGCCACCTTGGCCCGCAGGATCTCGGGCTCCACCGGCTTGAAGATGTAGTCGACGGCGCCGGTGTCGTAGCCGCGCAGGCAATGCTCGAGGTCCTGGCTGATGGCGGTGAGGAAGATGATCGGGATGTCCCGGGTGCGCTCCCGCTGCTTGATGTGGCGTGCCGTCTCGAAGCCGTCGAGGCCCGGCATCTGCACGTCGAGGACGATCACCGAGATGTCGTCGGTGAGCAGGTGGCGCAGCGCCTCCTCCCCGGACATGGCACGCACCATCCGCTGCCCCAGCGATGCCAGCACCGCCTCCACCGCCAGCAGGTTCTCGGCCCGGTCGTCGACGAGGAGCAGGGCGGGTCCGGGCGCGCTCACGGCACCCGGGCCAGGCGGTTCAGCACCGCCGCGATCTCGAGGAGCGGGAGCACCTGGTCCACGGCGCCGGTGGCGATGGCGGCGTCGGGCATCTCCCGGCGCACGGCCGTCGACGGCTCCTGGACGAGGGTGGTGCCGCCCCGGTCCTTCACCTCCCGGAGGCCCCGGCATCCGTCGTGGTTGGACCCGCTCAGGACCACCGCCGCGGTCCGGTCGCCGTACGCGTCGGCGGCCGACTGGAACAGCACGTCGATCGAGGGCCGGCTGCACCGGACGGGCGCGTCGATGGACAGGGCGAAACGGCCCGGCTCCAGCAGGAGATGGTAGTCGGCCGGCGCCAGGTACAGGTGGCCGGGCTCGACCGGATCCTTGTCGTCGGGCTCGCGGGCAGGCATGGGAGAGCGGGCCCGCACCAGGCTGAGCAGCGCTCCCTGGGGCGCGCTGGCGGCGCGGTGGAGTGCCACCACGATGGCCATCGACGACAGCGGGTCGAGCCCAGCGAGCAGCTCGCCCAACGCGTCCATCCCGCCCCAGGAGCCGCCGACCACCGCCACCTCCACCGGGCTCACCGCCGCCTCCGGTAGAGCTTCTCCCGGGGGTCGAGCTCCTCGTAGGCATCGGCGTGGCTGGTGAAGCGGATGGACTCCTTGTGCCCCAGGGCCAGCACCCCGGAGCGGGCCAGGCTCCTGTGGAAGAGTTCGTGCACCGTGTCCTGCAGGCTTCGGTCGAAGTAGATCATCACGTTACGGCAGACGATCAGGTTGAACTCGTTGAACGATGCGTCGGACACCAGGTTGTGCTGGGCGAACACGGTCTGCTGCAGCAGGGTGGGGTCGAAGCGGGCCCGGTCGCCGAAGACCTTGTAGTAGTCGGAGAACGAGGCCCGGCCGCCGTAGGCCAGGTAGTTCTGGGTGAACTCCCGCATGCGGTCGAGCGGGAACACCCCGTCCTTGGCCTGCTCGAGGACGGTGGCGTTGATGTCGGTGGCGTAGATCCGCGCCCGGTCCTCCAGCCCCTCCTCCCGCAGGAGGACGGCCAGCGAGTAGGTCTCCTCTCCCGTGGAGCAACCCGGGTTCCAGATGCGCACGAAGGGATAGGTGCGCAGCAGGGGGACCACCTTGTCGCGGAGGGCGGCCCAGAACGTGGGGTCGCGGAACATCGAGGTCACGTTGATGGAGAGGTCGAGCAGGAGCCGCTCCATGCACCCCGGGTCGTGCAGGACCCGTTCCTGGAGCCCCGACAGCGTGGTCAGGCCCTCCTCCAGCATCCGCCGCCGGATGCGGCGCTTGATCGAGGCCCGGGCGTACTCGCGGAAGTCGTACCCGTAATGACGGGCGAGGGCGTCGAGCAGCAGGGTGAGCTCGAGGTCCTCGAGCTCCTCCGTGGGCACCAGGGGCTCAGGCGTAGAGCCACACGCGGATGAGGGAGAGCAGCTGGTCCACGTCAACGGGCTTCGTGATGTAGTCCGAGGCGCCGGCCGCGATGCTCTTCTCGCGGTCGCCCCTCATGGCCTTGGCCGTGAGGGCGATGATGGGCAGCTTTTTGAACCGGGGGTTCTTCCGTATGGCGGCCGTGGTCTCGTAGCCGTCCATCTCCGGCATCATGATGTCCATCAGGACCAGGTCCACGTCGGGGGTCTGCTCCAGCAGGGCGATCCCGTCCGTGCCGTTCTCGGCGAACACCACCGTCATGCCGTGGCGCTCAAGCACGCTGGTGAGGGCGAAGACGTTGCGGACGTCGTCGTCGACGATGAGGACCCGTTTGCCGTTGAGCAGCGACTCGTGGCTGTGGAGCTGCTCCAGCATCAGGCGCTGGTCGTCCGGCAGCTGGCTGCCCGGCTGGTGGAGGAACAGCGTCACCTCCTCCAGCAGGCGCTCGGGGGAACGGGCGTCCTTCACGATGATGCTCTCGGCGAACTTCGAAAGGCGCAGCTCCTCCCGGCGGGTGAGGTCCTTGCCGGTGTAGACGATCACCGGCAGGCGGGCGAAGCGCTCGTCCGACTTGATGCGCTCCAGCAGGGCGAAGCCGCTCATCCTGGGCAGCTTGAGGTCGAGCACCACGCAGTCCACCGCCTGGCGGTCGAGGACGGCGACGGCCTCCTCGCTCGACCCGACGGCGGTGATGGCGGTCCTGGGGCCGGTGGCGAGGAGGGCGACCACGGCCTGGCGCTCGGTGTCGTCGTCCTCGACCACCAGCAGGTGGTGCTCGCCGGCCTCCAACCAGGTGGCGAGCCCGTCCACCAGCGCGGCCAGCTCGGCGCGGTCCGCGGGCTTGGCGCTGAAGCCGAAGGCCCCGGAGCGCAGGGTGCGCCACCGGGAGTCGGCGGCGCCGAGGACGTGGACGGGTATGTGGCGGACCGCCGCGTCCCGCTTGAAGTGGGCCAGCAGGGCGTCGCCCTCGGCGTAGCTGACCTCGGCGTCGACCACGATGGCATCGGGACGCACGTCGGTGGCGAGGGCCAGGCCGGCGCCGCCCCGTGACGCCAGCACGACCTTGAACCCGCGCTCGTGCCCCAGCTCCAGCAGCTGGCGGGCCACCTCCTCCTCGCCCACGATCGCGAGCAGGACGCGGTCGCCGTCGCCGGCGGTGGCACGGTCGTCGGGGATGTCGCCGGGTCCGATCTCCATCGCCGCCAGCCGGTCCGGGTCGGCCGCGGCCGGCGCCGGATGGGCGGCCCCGGGCGACGGGCCGGCGGGGAGCGGGGGCCCGGCCTCGTCGGGCACCTCTACCGGCGGCACGTACACCTCGGGGAGGAACAGGGTGAAGGTGCTGCCCTCGCCCACCACGCTGGTGGCCCGGATCTCGCCGCCCAGGAGCCGGGCGATCTCCCGGCTGATGGAGAGCCCCAGACCGGTGCCGCCGTAGCGCCGGCTGGTGGTGCCGTCGGCCTGCTGGAAGGCCTCGAAGACGAGGCGCAGCTTGTCGGACGGGATGCCGATGCCGGTGTCGGTGACGCTGAACGCCACCACCCGCCGGGCCTCGGTGAGCACCGGGTTGGCGTAGCGCATGTCGGCCGGCGCCGGCCCGATGCAAAGGCGCACGCAACCGACTTCGGTGAACTTGAAGGCGTTGGAGAGCAGGTTGCGCAGGACCTGGTGCAGCCGCTGCTCGTCGGTGACCACGAGCTCGGGAGCGCCCGGCTCCCGCACCAAGGTGAACTCGAGCTGCTTCTCGTCGGCCACGGGCCGGAAGCTCTGCTCCACCGTCGCGCACAGCTCGGCCAGCCCCACGTCGGCGATGACCACGTCCATCTTCCCGGCCTCGACCTTGGACAGGTCGAGGATGTCATTGATCAGCTCCAGCAGGTCGCTGCCGGCGGTGTGGATGGTGGTGGCGAACTCCACCTGCTTCGCGTCCAGGTTGCCCTCGGGGTTGTCGGCCAGCAGCTTGGCCAGGATCAACAGGCTGTTCAGCGGCGTACGCAGCTCGTGCGACATGTTGGCCAGGAACTCCGACTTGTACTTGGAGCTCAGGGCGAGCTGCTGCGCCTTCTCCTCCAGGCCGAGGCGGGCCATCTCGATCTCGCGGTTCTTGACCTCGATGCTGCGGTTCTGCTCGGCCAGCAGCCTGGCCTTCTCCTGCAGCTCCTCGTTGGTCTGCTGCAGCTCCTCCTGCTGCTGCTGGAGGAGCTCCTCGGACGCCTTCAGCGAGGCGGCCTGCGACTCCAGCTCGGCGTTGGACCGGCGCAGCTCCTCCTGCTGCGACTGCAGCTCCTGGGCCAGGCGCTGGGACTCGGACAGGAGCTCCTCGGTGCGGGTGTTGGCGATGATGGTGGACAGCACCACGCCGATGGTCTCGATCACCTGCTCCAGGAAGCTCTGGTTGACGGCGGTGAAGGGGCGAAGGGCGCCGAGCTCGATCACGCCCAGCACCTGCTCCTCGAACAGGATGGGAAGGACGATCACGTTCACGGGCGCGGCCTCGCCCAGCCCCGAGCTGACCTTCACGTAGTCGGCCGGGGCCTCGGTGATGAGGATCGGCTCCTTCTCGAGCGCGGCCTGTCCCACCAGGGACTCGCCCAGCTTGAACGAGTTGGGCACGTTCTTCCTGGCCTTGTAGCCGTAGCTCGCGACCAGCCGGAGCTCGGTGTCGGCGTCGGGGGCCACGTCGTTCAGGAAGAAGGCGCCGTGCTGGGCCGACACCGTGGGCGTCAGCTCCGACATGATCAGGCGGGAGACGGTCTGCAGGTCCCGCTGGCCCTGCATGAGGCTGGAGATCCGGGCCAGGTTGGTCTTGAGCCAGTCCTGCTCCTCGTTGCGCCGGGTGGTCTCGGCCAGGTTGCCGATCATCTGGTTGATGTTGTCCTTGAGCTCGGCCACCTCGCCCTGGGCCTCCACCGCGATGGACCGGGTGAGGTCGCCCTGGGTCACGGCCGTCGCCACCTCGGCGATGGCTCGCACCTGGGTGGTGAGGGAGCCGGCCATGATGTTCACGTTGCCGGTGAGGTCGCCCCACGTGCCGGACACGCCCTTCACCTCGGCCTGGCCGCCGAGCTTGCCCTCGGTGCCCACCTCCCGGGCCACCCGGGTGACCTCGTCGGCGAAGGCCCGCAGGGTGTCGGTCATGGAGTTGATGGTGTCCGCCAGGACCGCCACCTCGCCCTTGGCCTCGACGGTGATCTTCTGGCTCAGGTCGCCCCGGGCCACCGCGGTTGCCACCTGGGCGATGTTGCGCACCTGGCTGGTGAGGTTGGAGGCCATGTAGTTCACGTTGTCCGTGAGGTCCTTCCACGTCCCGGACACGCCCTTCACGTCGGCCTGGCCGCCCAGCTTCCCCTCGGTGCCCACCTCCCTGGCCACGCGGGTCACCTCGTCGGCGAACGACGAGAGCTGGCCCACCATCGTGTTGATGGTCTCCTTGAGCTGGAGGACCTCGCCCCTGGCCTCCACCGTGATCTTCTGGGTCAGGTCGCCCCGGGCCACAGCCGTGGTGACCTGGGCGATGTTGCGCACCTGGCCGGTGAGGTTGGAGGCCATGGAGTTGACGTTCTCGGTGAGGTCGTTCCACGTGCCGGACACTCCCTTGACCTTGGCCTGGCCGCCCAGCTTGCCGTCGGTGCCGACCTCCCTCGCCACCCGGCTCACCTCGGCCGAGAAGGAGCTGAGCTGGTCCACCATGGCGTTCACCGTGGTGCCGATGCGGAGGAACTCGCCCTTCACCGGCTGGCCCTCGATCTTGAGCGCCATCTTCTGCGAGAGGTCGCCCTGGGCCACGGCCTCGATCACGCGGGCCACTTCGGTGGTGGGCCGGGAGAGGTCCTCGATCAGGCGGTTCACCGACGAGGAGGTGTCGGCCCAGGCGCCCCGGGCGTCGAGCGAGAACCGCTCGTTCATGCGGCCCTCCCGCCCCACCAGCCGGGCCACCCGGCCCAGCTCCTTGGTGGCAGTCGCGTTGAGGGCCACCAGGTCGTTGTAGGCGGCGCCGATCTGGCCCAGCAGCGTGTTCCGCCGCTCGGGCAGGCGGACGGAGAAGTCGCCGTCCTTGGCCGCCCGCAGGGCGCGGAGGAGCTCGTGGAGGGCGGCCTCGTCGACGCCGGTCCCGTTGGAGGTTGCGTCTCGCGGGCTGGAGCCCGCCTTCTCCGGTGACGCCTTGCTTCCAGGCATGGTTCCCATCCCTCCGGGCCGTGGTCCTGTTTGTGCTGCCCGGTCGTCCACCGGTGGAAGGGAGGCGCCGGGAGCCTCGCGAGGGTACAGGTCAGGTTTCCGGTCACCGCTGCGGGCCGGGCACAATGTTCCCGTGGCTCAGCCCGCCTTCTCGGTGGTGATCGCCGACGACTTCGACGGGATGCGCGACCTGCTCACCGCGGCGCTGGAGACCACGGGCCGGTTCGAGGTCGTGGCCCGCTGCGCCAGCGGGGAGGAGGCGGTCGATGCGGTGCGGGCGCGCACGCCCGACCTGGCCCTGCTTGATCTGGGCATGCCCGGCACCGGCGGGTACGACATCCTCCCCGACCTGGTGGCGGCCTCGCCCCAGACCCGGGTGGTGGTCGTCTCCGGCTTCCCCCGGGGCCGGCTGGCCCACCTGACCCTCGGCCACGGGGCCGCCGGCTACGTCGAGAAGGGACTGTCGGCGCGGGCCATGGTGGACGACATCGTGGCCGTGGCCGGGTTGCTCGACGTCGTCACCTCGGCCCTGGAGGCGCTCCGCACCAGCCTGGACCGGGACCTGCGCAGCAGCGCCGCCGCCCGCCGCTTCGTGGGCGAGGCCCTGCGGCGCTGGGAGTGCGACGGCCTGCTCGACACGGTGAGCCTGCTGGTCTCCGAGCTGGTCACCAACTCGGTCGTGCACGCCAACTCGGCGCCCGACGTGTCGGTGCTGCTGAAGGCCGACACCGTGAGGATCGAGGTCACCGACCAGGGCCGCGACCTGCCCGAGGTGGAGGACGCCGGCGACGACGCCACCTCCGGGCGGGGACTGGCCATGGTGGAGGTGCTGGCGTCGGCCTGGGGCGTGGACTCGACGCCGGAGGGCAAGACGGTGTGGTTCGAGGTCGGACGGCCCGACGCCATGGCGCCCCGGGCCGACGCCGCGCGCTCGTGACGGGCGGGCACGGGCGGGAAGGCGGGCATCCCGGGCGTTCTGCTCGCGCCGGCCTCCGCAGGCGAACAGCGGTGACGAGAAGGGCGGCGTCGGGGGCTGGGGTCGCTCAGCGGATCAGACCGAGGTGGTGGCCCGGCGCCGCTCGCGGGCGCGCTCCACCAGTCGAACCGCGCCGGTGACGAGGAGGGTGGCGGCGACACCGCCCATGACGAAGCACCCGAACCAGGCCAGCCAGTTGACGGCGGCCACGTCGTAGCGCCCGCCGCGGCTGTCGCCGGCGGTGAGGTCGGAGATCCACTTCAAGACGGCGGTGAGCGTGACGGCGGCGGCCGTCGTCAGGCCGAGTCGGTCCTTCTCGTGTCGCACGGCGTCTCCCTCGCCTCCGGAACAGCTACGGGAGAGCGTCCCCCGCCACCGCGGGCCCCGCAAGGGTGGTGGCCTGGGAGCGCCTGCACCGTGGTACCACCCCCATCGACGCCAAGATGTCGGCGTCCTCGAGTTGGGAGCCAGGCATGCCGACCGCAGCAGTGAACGGGACCGTCCTCCACTACGAGACGGTGGGGGAGGGGCCGGTGTGCCTCGTCTCGCACGGCTGGCTCGGCACCGACCACTCCTACCTGCGCCCCGGCCTCGACCAGCTCGGCGATGCCCTGCAGCTCGTGTACTACGACCACCGGGCCCACGGGCGCTCGGGCGGCGGCGGGGCCGGGCCGGTGACGCTCGAGCAGCTGGCTGACGACGCGGCCGGGCTGTGCGCCCACCTCGACGCCGGCCCGGTCGTGGTGCTGGGCCACCACCACGGGGCGGCGGTGGCGCAGGAGCTGGCCGTCCGCCATCCCGAGCGGCTGGCCGGCCTGGTTCTGGTGTCGGCCTCGCCGGGAGAGCTGGGCAAGGACGAGAGCCTGGCAGACTTCCTCGACACCCAGCCCGTCCCTCCCGAGGTGGAGGTCCTGCAGCGGGTGCCACCGTCCACCGACGAGGAGTGGCTGGCCACCATGCAGGCCCTGGCCAAGTTCTTCTACGCCCGGGTCGGGACGGCCGAGACCGAGACGCCGTTCGCCGGTGCCATGTGCCGCGCCGAGACGGTGGGCGGGGCCATGATGGCCCTGGGCTGGTGGAGCTGCGTCGACCGCCTGGCCGAGGTGACGACGCCGACCCTGGTGGTGGTGGGTGGCCACGACGTGTTCAACCCGCCCTACCAGGCCCAGCGGGTGGCGCGGCACCTGGCCGGGGCCGAGCTGGTGGTCCTCGACGGGGCCGGACACCTGCCCTGGGTGGAGGAGGGCGGCCCGTTCGCCGCCGCCGTGCGCACGTTCCTGGGGCGGCTGTAGCCGCCTCCCGTGGCACTAGCGGCGAAACGCACGTAGTGACACGAAAGGGACGACGCGGTAGGAACTGACCCGGACCTCTCGGCCCGGCCCGCCGGGCCCTCGGGTCCGGACACGCGCCCGCCGCCGGCGGCGGTGTCCGGCACAGCCGCCAACGAGGGGAGTCGGTCCCGTGGCTTCGCGGACGAGGACGTCGCCGGATCCGGGCCGGGGCACCCGGCGCCGGCGGGCCCCCGGTGCGCCCGGAGCGCCGGCCGAGGCGGGGCACGCCCCCGCCGAGGAGCGGCCCCGCCCCGGCCCGCCGGCTGGTGCGGTCCAGCCGGCGGGCGGGCACGCCCCCGCCGAGGAGCGGCCCCGCCCCGCCCCGCCGGCTCGTGCGGCCCCCCCGCCCGCAGTCCGCCAACCGTCCACCTACGAGCCCCCGGCGCGCCGGCGCCGGGTGGTGGTGGGGCTGGCGGCCGAGGCGGCCGCGGCCAGGGTCGACCGCGAGGCGCGTGCCGGCGGGGGGCACCCGGCGCCGGCGCCGGCCGGACCGGGCGCCGGGGGGACGGGCGCCGGCGCGTGCCGGTGCGGCCTGCCCGCCGGCGCCCTGTGTGCCGGGGGGTGCCGGCGGCCCACCTGCGGCCGGCACCTGCTCAACGGCGCCAGCCGCCTGTCCTGGCCCGGGCCCTACCGGTCCGAGCGGGAGCACACCGTGTACCTGCGGGCGTTCTGGGCCAGCCGCGAGCACCTCTGCGCCTGGTGCCGGGAGGCGGCGGGCACGGCCGCCCTGGCCGCCCTGCCGGCGGTAGCCCCCCTCCCGGACGGCCTGGCCGAGCGCCTCACGACCCTCATCCACCACCCTCACGACTACCCCCGGGACGCCTGGGAGGAGACGCTGCGCCGCCACGGGGGCGCGGCCGGGGTGGTGCGGCTGCTGGCGGCCGGGCTGTCGTCGCGCCAGGGCGTGCGCGAGTTCGAGGGTCGCCGGCGGGGCGACCTCCTCGCCGGTGTGTGCGTCACCACCCCGGGGACGTCGGCCACCTACGAGCTGGTCGACGGCCGTGGCGCGGTGTGGACGGTGCGCGCTGCCGGCGGCGGTGTGGTACGCAAGCGCCGGGCGTGGGCGTGGGAACGGGCGGGGGAGGAGCGGGTGGCGCAGCTGCTGCCCCGCATACTGGAGCTGAGCGCCCGGTGAGTCCTCAGCAGGGAGCGGGAGGTTGCCGATCGGCAGATGGCGAAGGCCGTCATGGGAGTGCTCAGGTAGTTGACTCGCAGGCCCTTACGCTTACGTCGCGTCGATCGACCTCCAGGACACGACGCCAGGCCGGACGCGCGCGCACAGCGGTCCGCCTCTCGCGTCGGTGAGGGCAAGGGTGCCCTCCAGGATCCGCCCAGGGGCCTGGGCTTCCTCCCAAGCCGACTCCGGGATGTCGTTCAGCATGAGCTTCGCCCTGCGGAACATGATCCTGTCGTCTCCCGCCACCCAGACCAGGTAGAGGAACCTCTCGCCGCGACGCCCGTGCACGTACGGCCCCCGAGCCTCACGTTCCTCCACCGGGCGGAGGTCGAGGTTCAGGACGACCGATGCAGCGTCGCCCGGAGCGAGTTGGTCGACGTCCCGCCCCCGTTGCACACCGATCCGCACGTCGTCGTACACGCATCCGCCAGGTCCGCCGTCGCTGAAGCGGCGACCCGGAAGGCTCACTCCCACAATCCGGATGTCGATGTCGCGATCTTCCCACGGGCGACCGGGCCGTGGTCGATGGTCTCGCGTCCTCGGGCGCTCGCTATCTGGCGGTTCGCGAGCGACCGGCGGCAAGCGCCAGGTGCGCTGACCAGCATCTCCGGGCGGGTTGGACAGGCGGGGATCAGTCGATTCGCTGCGCCAAGGACGCGATGATCCCCTCGGGTCCGCGCACAGACGCCATGCGCCACATGCCCTCGTATTCGCCCACGCCGCCGACCAGGTGGTAGCTGTCCGCGGCGAGCCGGTCGAGGATCCCTTGAAGGTCGTCCACTTCGAACGCCACGCTGCGCAACCCCAGCTCGTTGGCCATGGCGCCGGGCGATCCCGGCACGTGCTGTGGGCGGATGAAGCTCGCCAGTTCAAGCCCGGTCCCTTCGTCCGGCAGCCGCAGCATGACGATCTCGGTACGGGAGTCGGGCATGCCGATGACGGTGTCCAAGAAGTCGCCCTCCAGGAACGTGCGCCCCTCGACCTCGAAGCCCAGCCCGACGAAGAAGCCGGTCACCGCCTCGAGGTCCGCGACCGTGATGCCGACGTGATCGAAGCGCCGAATGGGCGACATGGGTGCGGCCCTCCTGTGGTCGTCCGTCGGCTCAGTCTGGCCGCTGTTCAGGTGCCCCGAGGGCGTGCGGCACCGTTCGCGAAATCGACGTTCTTCGGGGGGGCCATCGCCGAGCGCCTCGCCCTCCGTCATGGCATTCCCGTGATGGGGAAGCCGCGGCTTGCGACTGAACAGGTGCGCAGGGATCCGTGATGGCATGACCGTGGCACATTTGTGGCATGGGACGAGAGCGCTTGAGTACGACCGTCGATGGTGCGCTCTTGGCCGAGGCCCGTCATCTACGCCCAGGTGCGAACGACGCAACCTTGGTGGACGAGGCGCTGCGGGCGCTGCTCGCGCGGCACCGAGCCGCCGAGATCGACTCGACGTACGGCGCGTATGACCGTCATCCCCTCGACGAGCCCGATGAGTGGGGCTTAGGGCGGACGCTCGTCGCCCCGTGCACCACGACCCTCCGCGGGCTCGCGAGCGAGGTCGTGCTGGAGCCGGGAGGCGACCCGATACCGAGGCGGTCAGCCGTCAACTCGATTCGGTCGAGAGCGCGTCGCTGGCCGTCCTCGTCGAGCGGCTCGGTCGGCTCAGCAGCGAGCGGATGGCCAAGGTATGCAGCGCACTCGCCGTTGCCGTCGACTGTGAGGGATGACGGGCGCCCACTGCCGGTTGTCGCGCAGGCCGACACGCCGAACTGGGCGATCGGTACTGCTGGCGACCGTGTCGTCGAAGTCGAGGAACGGCCAGCCGCCGGGGACCGGACCGTCGTCCTGGCCCGCAAGCCTTGATGAGCGGTGCCAGCGCGCCGGGGGCCGGGCCGCCGGCGACCGTCCGGGCGGCGCCCAGGTTGGCCCGGCGGCAGCACGTGGACCTTCCTCGACGGCCAGCAGGTCAGCGTCCCGGCCTCTTCTCCTCCCCGCCTTCGACGACCCGGCGAGCCATCTCCCCGAGCGCCATCTTCAGGCGCTCGGCGCCTCGGGACAGGATGTCCTGCGCTGCCTCGGACGAGATCCCCTGGCGGCCCATGAGAATCCCCTTGGCCTGACTGATCACCTCCCGCGCCTCGATCACCTCCCGCAGGCGGGTCAGGTCCTCCTTGGACTGCGCTGCCCGCATGGCGACCGAGGCATGGGCCGCGAAGATCGTGCCCACCGCCAACGACTCGTCGGTGAATGCGCTCGGTTGCTTGGAATAGAGGTTCAGGGAACCCATCGTGTCGTCACCGAGGAAGACGCGAAACGCCAGCATGCTGCGCACGCCGGTGGACTCGACGGCCCGGCGTGAGAACCGGGGCCAGCGCGTCTCCGTAAGGAGGTCGTCGGTGATCACCGTCTGATGCTCCCGTATGGCCTCGACGCACGGACCATCACCGACCTCGAACTGGATCGCGTCGACGGCTGGGCCGACGTCGTCGCTGGAAGCCGGTGAAGAGAGCCTTTGATCTCGGACCACCGTGACCACGGCATGGTCACAACCGTCGACCGTGGGCACCAACAGCTCGCACATCTTGTCGAGCGTTCGCTGCACGTCGGGCTCTCCCAACAGGACACGCGAGATCTCGGCGAA
>JBQTJJ010000011.1:0-10288 GCA_052387235.1 Actinomycetota bacterium | reverse complement strand
CGGGGACGCCGACGGGGTCGGCCTCGTCGCCGAGCGTGATCGTGGCGTCGGCCGTGGGCTCCTGCGTGGCCTCCTCGCCCTTCTTCACGGTGAAGCCGTTCACCATGCCCTTGGCGAAGTGGGGCGTGCCCTCTCCCTCGGTGGGCAGGAAGCACAGCATCACGTAGTTGCCCGGATCCAGGACGTCCACCGTGAGCGCCTGGGTCGCGCCCGGCTGCAGGATGTGGCCGGGGGTGTCCAGCTCCTTCTCGATGAACTCGGCGGTGGGATCCTCCTCCTCGCCGCCCTCGCTCTCGCCGGCGGCCTGGAGGGCCTTGACCAGGTCCTCGACGGTGGCGCCGTCCTTCAGCTTGCCCATGCCGGCCATGTGCCATTCCTTGCCGGTGTTGGTGCTGGTGATGGTGGCCTTCCCCGGCCGCAGCGAGCCGCTGACCTTGTAGCCGTAGTCCACCATCTCGATGGAGAGCTCGTTGGCCCCGGTCTCGGTCGTCGTGTCGTCGGCCTCGGCCGTCGTGGACGTGGCCGACGCCGTCTCGTCGTCGTCGTCGCCGCAGGCTGCGAGCGCCCCTGCCGCCAGGGCTCCCGCCAGGACCACGCTCCATGCCAGGTGTCTGCGCATCTTGCACCTTGCCTTTCCGCCGATGGGGAACTTTGTCAGGCGAGCATCCTAGGCAGCGGTTGCGGGCCCCCCCGGCCCGATGTGAGGTTTCGTGGTCCCTTCCGTCAGAAGGGCGGCTGTGAGAACCGCAAGGCGGGTCCTGTGGCCCAGAACCATCGATTCCCTGGAGGAGTACGTAGCCCGCCGCGGCGGCGCCGGCCTGGACGTGGCCCGGGCGTCCGACCCCGAGCTCCTCATCGCCACGCTGGAGGCGTCGGGCCTGCGGGGCCGGGGCGGCGCCGGCTTCCCCACCGGCCGCAAGTGGCGGACCATGGTGGAGAACAGGTCGACGCTCGAGCCCACCACGGTCGTGGTGAACGGCGCCGAGGGCGAGCCCGGGACCTTCAAGGACCGCTCGATCCTGCGCCGCAACCCGTACCACGTCATCGAGGGGGCCCTCATCGCGGCGGCGGCGGTGGGCGCCGACCACGTGGTGTTCGGCCTGAAGAAGTCGTTCGTGCGCGAGGTGCGGCGGGTCCGGTCCGCCATCGCCGAGGTGCAGTCGGCGGGCTGGGCCGATGGTGTCAGCTTCGAGATCTTCGAGGGCCCGGACGAGTACCTGTACGGCGAGGAGACGGCCCTGCTCGAGGCCATCGACGGCCGCTATCCCTTCCCCCGCCTGGCCCCGCCGTTCCGCCGGGGCGTGGAGCGGGTGTCGAAGCGGCGCTCCGGCGTGGGCGCCGGCAGCGGCGTGTCCTCCAGGGTGGAGCTGGCCGGCCCCCAGGACCACCTGGTGGCCCCGCCCGCGCTGGTCGACAACGTGGAGACGCTGGCCAACGTCCCCCGGATCATGGCCCGGGGCGCGGGCTGGTTCCGCACCCTCGGCACCGAGCAGTCGCCCGGCACCATCGTGTGCACGGTCACCGGCGCCTCCCGCCGCCACGGCGTGGCCGAGGTGATGATGGGCACCTCCCTGCGCAAGGTCATCCAGATGGTCGGCGGCGGGGCCCGGCGGGGCCATCGCATCAAGGCGGTGCTCCCCGGCGTGGCCAACGGGATCATCCCCGCCGACCTGCTGGACACACCGGTGTCGTACGAGGCGATGAACGCCATCGGCAGCGGCGTGGGGTCCGGCGGGTTCATCGTGCTGGACGACACGGTGGACATGCCGGCGCTGGCGGCGGGGGTGTCGCGCTTCCTCGGCGTCGAGTCCTGCGGCCAGTGCACGCCCTGCAAGCTGGGCGGGCTGGCGCTGGCCGACCTCCTCCGCTCCGTGAGCCACTCCGACGCCGGCGAGCACCAGCTGGAAGAGGTCACCACCCGGTCCGCCACCGTGGCCGACCGGGCCCGCTGCTACCTGGCCCACCAGCACCAGGTGGTGCTGCAGAGCATCCTCCGCCACTACGGCGACGAGTTCGAGGCCCACGTCGAGGGCCGCACCGGCCCGGTGGAGCCGTACCTCATCGCCGAGCTGGTCGACATCGACGACGGCGTGGCCCGGATCGACGAGCGCTTCGCCGAGAAGCAGCCCGACTGGTCGTTCGACGCGTCGTCCACGGGCAAGAACCCGGCCGACCGCCTGGGGCACAACCGCTTCGGCGAGTGGACCTTTCGCCCCTGATCCCCCGCTCCCGAGTAAATAGCTCGCCATTTTGGCGAGCTATTTACTCGGGAGTGACGGGATCGGTCAGTAGGCGATGAGGTCCCGGGCGGCGGCGGCGATGTCGTCGACCTGGGGGAGGGTGGCCGCCTCCAGGGTGGGCTCGTAAGCCACGTGGGTGTCCTTGGCCGCCACCCGGCGCACGGGGGCGTCGAGGTCGCAGAACAGCTCGGACGCCGCCCAGGCCGCCACCTCGGCGCCGAAGCCGCAGGTCAGCACGTCCTCGTGCACCACCAGGAGCTTGCCGGTGCGGCGGACCGAGTCGGCCACCGTGTCGTGGTCCCAGGGGACGAGGGTGCGGAGGTCGACGATCTCCACCGAGCAGCCGTCCTCGGCCGCCAGGCGGTCGGCGGCCTGGCGGGACTTCTCCACGGTGGCGCCCCAGGTGACGACGGTGAGGTCGTCGCCCCGGCGGACGTAGTCGGCCCGGCCGAACGGCACCACGTAGTCGGCCGGCGGGTAGGGGTCGCGCGCGTAGGGCTGGCGCAGCAGGTGCTTGTGCTCGAGGAACAGCACGGGGTCGTCGCAGCGGAAGGCGGCCCGCAGGAGGCCGGCCGCGTCCCGGGCCCGGGACGGGAAGGCCACCAGCAGGCCGGGCACGTGGGCGAAGAACGACTCGCCGCACTGCGAGTGCCAGATGGCGCCCCCGCTCAGGTACCCGCCGATGGGGACCCGCAGCACCATGGGGCAGCTGAAGCGGCCGTTGGAGCGCCAGCGGATGGTGGCCGCCTCGCTCCTGATCTGCTGCATGGCGGGCCAGATGTAGTCGAAGAACTGGATCTCGGGCGCCGGCTTCAGGCCCCGGATGGCCTGGCCCACGGCCCGGCCCACGATGTTGGCCTCCGACAGCGGCGTGTTGTAGCACCGGGCCAGTCCGAAGGCCCGCTGGAGGCCGTGGGTCGTGCCGAACACCCCGCCCTTGCCCTCCACGTTGGCCAGCACCGCCTCCCGGGCGTCGGCCACGTCCTCGCCGAACACCCGGATGCGGTCGTCGGCCGCCATCTGCTCGTGGAGCGTGCGCCGGATGGCCTCGCCGAAGGTGACGGTGTCGGCCCCGTCGCCGTCCGCGCCGCCGGCGCCGGCAGGGGCCAGGGTGGGGGGCTCGGGGATGTCGGGCAGGACCCGGACGTGCTCCACCACGCTCTCGGGGTCGGGGCGGGGCGCGGCCAGGGCTCGCTTGGCCGCCTCGGCCACCACCGTGCGGGCCTCGCGCCGGATGGCGGCCGCCTCGTCCTCGGTGAGGACCCGGCCCTTCACCAGGCTGCGCTCCAGCAGCAGGATCGGGTCGTGCTGGGCCTCCTCCTCCAGCTCCTCGGGCGGGCGGTACTTGCTCTGGGTGTCGGCGGCCGAGTGGGAGTAGGGCCGGGTCACGGTGGCGTGGATGAGGCCGGGGCCCACGCCGGCCCGCACGTGGTCGATGGCCTTGCGGCCGGTGCGGCGGGCCGCGAAGTAGTCCCGCCCGTCGACGTGGTGGACCTCCAGGCCCCGGAAGCCCCGGACCAGCTCGGAGATCGGGGCCGGGCCCTGCTCGGTCACGGGCACGGAGATGGCGTAGCCGTTGTCGGCCACCAGGTAGAGCACGGGCAGGTGCTGGGTGCACGCCGTGTTGAGGCTCTCCCAGAACTCGCCCTCCGAGGTCGCGCCCTCGCCCAGGGACACGTAGGTGAGCTCGTCGCCGTGGGCCGTGCAGCCGGGCAGGGCCGGCCGGCGGGAGATGTAGCGGGCCGCCTCGGCGCACCCCACGGCCGGGATGCACTGGCTGCCGGTGGGGCTGGACTGGGTGACCACGTTCTTGTCGGCGAAGCCCCAGTGGCACGGCATCTGGCGCCCGCCGGACGACGGGTCGTCGGCCGAGCCCACGGCCTGGAGCAGGATGTCGAGCGGGGTCACCCCGAGACCCAGCATCAGGGCGCGGTCGCGGTAGTAGGGGAAGAACCAGTCGTAGCCGGGCCGCAGGTGGCGGGCGAGGGCCAGCAGGAGGGCCTCGTGGCCGGCGCCGGAGATCTGGAAGAACACCCGGCTCTGCTTCTGGAGGCTGATCTCGCGGTCGTCGAGGGCGCGGGAGATGCACGCCAGCCGGAAGTCCTCCACCAGCTCCCGGTGGGGGACGCCCCGGTGGGTGGGCTCGGGCCCGGGCTGGTGGGAGCGCTGGTCCTCGACGGTGCGGGCCACGCCGCTACCTGCCTCTCGGGCCGCGGGGCTGGGGCGCCCGGATCAGCTGCACCCGGCCCACCTGCTCCAGCCGGCGCTCGGCCACCCGGTCGGCGGCCTCGGCGGTGGTGATGCCCTCGGCCCCGGCCGTGGCCAGGACGGCGGCGGTGGTGTCGAAGATGCGCCGGATCTCCCCGTCGGCCCGGTCGCGGTCGTAGCCCTTCAGCTCCTCGGCCACGTTGATGATGCCGCCGGAGTTCACCACGTAGTCGGGGGCGTAGAGGATGCCGGCCTCCTCCAGCAGGTGGGCGCAGCCCGGCTCGGCCAGCTGGTTGTTGGCCGAGCCCACCACCGCCGCGCACCGCAGCTCGGGGATGGTTGCGGCCGACAGGATGCCGCCAAGGGCACAGGGGGAGAAGATGTCGCAGTCGATGGCATGGGCCTTCTCGGGCGGGACCACCTCGACGCCGAGCTCCAGGGCGGCCCGGTCGACGGCGGCCGGCACCACGTCGGCCACGGTGACCACGGCCCGCTCCTCGACCAGGTGGCGGACCAGGTTGTACCCCACCTTCCCCACGCCGCTCACGACCACCGTGCGCCCCTCCAGGGCCGTCTCGCCCCACAGGTGCCGGGCCACCGCCCCCATCGCGTACAGGACGCCCTGGGCGGTGGCGGCCGAGGGGTCGCCCGAGCCCCCGAGGGAGCGGCTCACGCCGGTGACGAAGGGCGTCTCCCGCAGGATGAGGTCCATGTCGGCCTGGGTCGTGCCCACGTCCTCGGCCGTGATGTAGCGCCCGCCCAGGGAGTCGACGAAGCGCCCGTAGGCCCGCAGCAGGGGCTCGGTCCTGGCCGTGCGGGGATCGCCGATCACCACCGCCTTGCCGCCGCCGAGGTCGAGTCCGGCCACCGCCGACTTGTAGGTCATGCCCCGGGCCAGGCGCAACACGTCCTCGAGGGCCTCGTCCTCAGTGGCGTAGGGGTGGAAGCGGGTCCCGCCCAGGCTGGGTCCGAGCCGGGTGGAGTGGATGGCGATGATGGCCCGCAGACCGCTCGGTCGGTCGTGGCAGAACACCACCTGCTCGTAGTCCTCGTCACCGATCCGATCGAAGACGTCCACCGCTTGTCGAGCGTACAGCCGCTCCCCGGTACCCCGGGGGGCTAGTCATTCCGTTGCCCCAGAATGACGCGATCGGGCCATCGACCTCACTCGGGACGGCACGTACCTTCAGGTGCGAAAGGGACGCCTCCTGAAGGGAAACACCGTGCCTGAGCAGAGCCAACCCGATCCCCTCCTCACCCCCGCCGAAGTGGCTGCACTGTTCCGGGTGAACCCCAAGACCGTCACCCGGTGGGCACGGGCCGGGAAGATCACGGCCATCCGGACGCTCGGAGGGCACCGCCGCTTCCGGGCCTCCGAGATCCGGCGGTCGCTGGAGGAGATGCAGCACCAGGGCCTGTAGGCCCGCACCGGGGCGGCCGGCGAGCCGTAGGCTCCCCGGCGCATGCCCGCCATCGAAGCCGTCACCTTCGACTTCTGGAACACCCTCGTCTACGAGCTGCGCGGCGACCTGCGCAGCCGGCGGCTGGAGGCGTGGGCCGGGCTGCTGGAGGAGGGCGGCTTCGCCCTGGAGCGGGTGGAGCTGGAGGCGGTGTACGACGGGGCGTGGGACGCGTACGTGGCGTCGTGGCACGCCAACGAGCAGTTCCAGGCGGCCGAGGCGGCCGAGCACATCATCGAGAACCTGGGCTTCACCGTGCCCGCCGACGTGCGGGCCGACCTGGTGAACGCCTTCGGGCGCACCGGGACCGAGGTGGAGCTGCACCTGGCCGACGGTGTCGAGCGCTGCCTGCACGCCCTCAAGGACGGCGGGATGAAGCTGGGGATCATCTGCGACGTGGGCTTCACCCCGTCGTCGGTGCTGCGCGACCACCTCATCCGCCACGGTGTGCTGCCCCTGTTCGACCACTGGTCGTTCTCCGACGAGGTGGGCGCCTACAAGCCGTCCCCCGTCATCTTCGAGCACGCGCTCGAGGGCCTCGGGGGGCCGGTGCCGGAGCGGGTGGCCCACGTGGGCGACATGCGCCGCACCGACGTGGCCGGCGCCCGCAACATGGGCATGGTGTCCGTCCGGTACGCCGGGATCGAGGACGACGCCAGCCAGCCCGATCCCGAGGGCCACCACGTGGTGTCCCACTTCGACCAGCTGCCGGCGGTGCTCGGGCTGGCGTAGGCCCGGGCCCCGCGCCGGTCGTGTCCGTTTGCGTCCGAATCGGCAGGAGGGCCGGCTCCGGGCGTCGAATGTGACGCCCTGGTGGGCAAGCTGGCAGCAGAGGTCGACGACGCCGAGCTGGTGCGGGCGGTGCAGGCGGGCGACGCCGGCGCGTTCGAGGAGCTGTTCCGGCGCCATCACGCCAGCGTGCGGCGGGTCTGCGCCCGGCGCCTCTGCAGCCTGACCGAGGCCGACGAGGTGGCCCAGGCCGCCTTCGTGCGGGCCTTCGAGCGCATCGACAGGTGCACGGCCGAGCGCCGGTTCGGGGCGTGGGTCCAGGTGATCGCCTACCGGCTGTGCGCCGACGCCTGGCGGGCGGGGGAGCGCACCACGCCCATGGCCGACCCGCCGGCGGGCGAGGACCGCGAGAGCTGCGAGGACGCCGTCCTGCGCACCGAGCGGGTGGCCGAGGTGCGCCGGGCCCTGGACGCCCTGCCGCGGCGCCAGCGGGAGGTCATCATGGCCCGGGACGGCGAGGGCCGGCGCCCCGGCGAGGTCGCGGCCGCCCTGGCCGTGTCGGTGGGGGCGGTGGACTCCCTGCTCCTCCGGGCCCGCCGGCGCATGGTCGCGTCGTGCCGGGCCGCGGGCGTGGAGACGGGCTCCGTCGCCCCCGAGGTGGCGGCCACCTCGGTCGTGGCGTCGTCGGCCGGCCCCCTGGCCCGGCCCCTGGCCCGCCTCGGCGCGTCGGTGGCGGCCGCCGTCGACGCCGCCGCCTCGGCCGTGTCGGGGGTGATCGGCCTCGGCCCGGCTGCCCGCCCCGTGGCGCAGCGGGTGGCCGGCCTGGTGGGCGCCGGCGTGCTGGCCGTGGCCCCGCTGGCGGCCGACGGCACCGGTCCGGCCGGGGCGCCCTCGCCGCCGGCGCCGGCGCCGGCCGCCGCGCCGCCGGCCCGGGCCGCGCCGGCGGCCCTGCCCGCCGCCGTGGCGGCCCTGGCGCGGGGCCTGACCCTGCCGGCGCCGGCGGCCGTGGCCCTTCCCCGGCTGCCCGCCCTGGCCGCCCTGCCCCCCGGGCACGCCGCAGCCCTTCCCCCCGGGCACGCCGCCGCCCTGCCGATCCTGTCCCCGGCGCAGGCCCCGGTCCCGCCGGCCGTGCCCGGGCGGCCGGCGCCGGGCGGACCGCCAGCGTCCCCGGGGCCGCCGCGCCGCCGCCCGCCGGCGTCCCAGGGGCCGCCGCGCCGCCGCTCGCCGTGCCGCCGCTCGCCGCCGGCGACACGCTCGCCGCGGTGGTGGGTCCCCTCACCGCCGCCGTGCCCTCCCCGGCGCCGGCGGTCGAGGAGGCCGGCGGCGTGGTGCAGTCCGTGCTGGACGCCGTCGTGGACGCCACCGCCGGCCTCGTCGTGCCGGCGCCGGCCAGCCTGCCGGCCGACCCGGAGTAGGCGGCCGTGCTGCTTCCCTGGGAAAGAGCGCGAGAAACCGGTCCCTTCGGACGTTGTGCCCGCATGATCACCTCCCCCCGCTCCTTCGCCGCCCGGGCCCTCGCCCTCGGCACCACCCTCTCCGCCCTGCTGGCCCTCGTGGTCCAGCCCTGGGCGGCCTCGGCCTCCAACGACCCCCTCTTCGAGAAGCAGTGGAACCTGGTCCGCATCGGCGCCCCCGCCGCCTGGGCCCTCACCACCGGCGCCGGTGTGCGCGTCGGCATCGTCGACACCGGCGTGGACCTGGACCACGAGGACCTGGCCGGGCGGGTGGTGGCCCACACCAGCTGCATCGGCTCGAACGGCGACCCGGCCCGCTGCGCGGGGTCGGGCCAGGACGACCAGGGCCACGGCACCCACGTGGCCGGCATCGTGGCCGCGGCCAAGGGCAACGGCAAGGGCGTCGCCGGCGTGGCCCCCGACGCCCAGCTGGTGGTGGCCAAGGCCCTCGACGCCGAGGGAACCGGCACCACCGAGGACATCAACGCCGGCATCCGGTGGGTCGTCGACCACGGCGCCCGGGTCGTCAACCTCAGCCTGGGCGGGAACTTCGTGATCGACAGCGTGTTCGGGTCGTCCCTCGCCGAGGGGGTCGAGTACGCCTGGTCGCGCGGCGCGGTCCCCGTGCTGGCCGCCGGCAACACCAACCTGCTGGGCCTCGGCATCGGCAGCTCCCAGTACGGCCGACTGCCCGCCATCGTGGTGGGCGCCACCGGGCCCGACGACACGGTGGCCAGCTACTCCAGCCCCACCGGCAACGCCCAGTGGGCCATCCTCGCCCCGGGCGGGGCCGGCACCACCGACGACGCCGACGTCACCTCGACGTTCTGGAGGGCCGGGCAGGAGCACCAGTACGAGGCCCTGGCCGGAACGTCGATGGCTACGCCCCACGTGGCCGCCACCGTGGCCATGCTCCTGGCCCAGGGCCTGTCGGCCGACGACGCCGTCACCCGGGTCCTGGCCACCGCCGACCCCGTGGCGTGCGGCCAGTTCAGTGGCGGGTGCCGGGGCCGGCTGAACGCGGCTTCGGCGGTGGGAGCGGCGTCGACGACGCCTCCGCCCACTCCCGCCCCGACCCCGTCCGGCGGCCTGCTGGGGCTCCCCCTGTCCGACCTGCTGGGGCTGCCCCTGCCCGGCCTCGGCGGCCTGGGGCTGTGAGCCGGCGGGCCGGTCGCCCCTCCTAGCCGGCCGGCTCCAGGCGCAGGAGGCCGTCGCCGAGCGACAGGGCGTAGAGCTCGCCGGCGGCGTCCTCGCCGAACGACGACAGCCCGTCCACCTGCAGGCCGAGGCTCACCGACCGCGGGGCGCCGTCGCCCGGCACGAGGGCCAGCACGTCGCCCTTGCAGAAGTCGCCGAAGACGTACCGGCCCTGGAGGGCGGGCATGCGGCCGCCCCGGTAGACGTACCCACCGGTGACGGAGCAGTTGCCGTCACCGGTGGGGTAGTCGAACACCGGCGCCACGTAGTCGTCCGGGGTCCCGCCCGAGAATTCGGCCGTGCCCTCGAAGTGGTCCCACCCGTAGTTCTCGCCGCCGGTGGAGCCGGGGCCGGAGGTGTCCACCTCCTCCCGGCTGTTCTGGCCCACGTCGCCGATCCACAGGGCGCCGGTGGCCCGGTCGAACGAGAACCGCCACGGGTTGCGGAGGCCGTAGGCCCAGATCTCGGGCCGGGCCCCGGACCGGCCCACGAACGGGTTGTCCGGGGGCACGGTGTAGGGCCGGTCCCCGTCGGGGCGGGGGTCGATGCGGAGGATCTTGCCCAGCACGGTCTTCAGGCTCTGGGCGTTCCCGAACGGGTCGCCTCCGCTGCCGCCGTCGCCGAGGCCGATGTAGAGCATGCCGTCGGGGCCGAAGGCCAGGTGGCCGCCGTTGTGGTTGGCGAAGGGCTGGTCGACGGCGAGGAGCACCCGGCGGGAGGCGGGGTCGGCCCGGCCGCCGGCGAAGGCGTACTCCACCACGCGCGTGTCACCCCGGAGATCGGTGTAGTCCACGTAGAGCCGGGACCCGTCGGGGGAGAAGGCCAGCCCCAGCAGGCCCTGCTCGCCGGTGGCCCGTGTCGCGGCCGTCAGGTCGAGCACGGGCGGGGCGTCCACCCGGCCGTCGCGCACCGCCCTCACCATGCCGCCCTGCTCGGCCACGTACAGGGCGTCGTCGCCGGCGCGGACGGCCATGGCCAGGGCGCCGGTGAGGTCGGCCAC
>JBQTJJ010000010.1:0-4365 GCA_052387235.1 Actinomycetota bacterium | reverse complement strand
TGGCGGGCCGGTCGCCGTCGTCCAGCACCCAGGTCTCGTGGGCCGGCCGCAGGGCCACGGCTGCGGCGATGGCGGGGAGCAGGACCTCGACCGGCTCGTTGTAGGTGGGGATGAGCACGGCCACCCGAAGGTCGGTGTGCCGGCGGCGGCGCACGCGGGTCCAGGGGTTCACGTCCCAGAGGGAGAAGGCGAAGAGGGCCAGGCCCAGCACGGCATGGGCCTCGAGCAGCAGGAGCGGGACGGACACCCACCAGACCGACAGGTCCAGGGTCGCCAGCGCCCGCCAGGTGAGGTAGGCCAGGTTGGCGGCAAGCCCCACCACGGCGACGGCGCGGATGAGCGCGGCGCGGCCGGCGGTCTCCGGTTCGGGCAGGCTGCCCCCTGGGAAGGCGGCCACGCCGTCCAGGGGGCGGTTCGCGGGCGTTCGATGAGCCACGGACTGGGTATCGCCCGTTCAGGGGCCCGACGTGAGTCCCAATTTGCCCGGGATGGGAACCTGCCCCGGGCCCGCGCCTTACGAGGCGGTGCGGCTCTGCTTCTGCGACCGGCGCCGCGCGGTCTGCGCCAGCGCCAGCTTCCGCAGCCGGACCGACTTGGGCGTGACTTCCACGCACTCGTCCTCGGCGATGAACTCGAGGGCCTGCTCGAGCGACAGGACCCGGTGGGGCGACAGGCGCACCAGCTCGTCGGCCGTGGACGACCGCATGTTGGTGAGCTTCTTCTCCTTCACCGGGTTGACGTCCATGTCCTCGCCCCGGGCGTTCTCGCCCACGATCATGCCCTCGTAGACGTCGGTGCCCGGGCCCACCAGCATCTCGCCCCGCTCCTGCAGGTTCATCAGGGCGAAGGTGGTGGTGGCGCCCCGGCGGTCGGCCACGATGCTGCCGCTCTGGCGGGTGCGCAGCTCGCCGTGCCACGGCTCGTACCCCTCGAACACGTGGTGCGGGATGCCGGTGCCGCGGGTCTCGGTCATGAACTCGGTGCGGAACCCGATGAGGCCCCGGGCCGGCACCAGGTACTCCAGGCGGACCCAGCCGGTGCCGTGGTTCACCATGTGCTGGAGGCGGCCCTTGCGCACCGCCAGCAGCCGCGTGACCGTGCCCAGGTGCTCTTCGGGCACGTGGACGCTGAGGCGCTCCACCGGCTCGTGGACCGTGCCGTCGATGTCCCGGGTGACCACCTGGGGCTTGGCCACCGTGAGCTCGAAGCCCTCCCGGCGCATGGTCTCCACCAGCACGGCCAGCTGCAGCTCACCCCGGCCCTGGACCTCCCAGGTGTCGGGCCGGTCGGTGGAGAGCACCTTGAGCGAGACGTTGCCGATCAGCTCGGTGTCGAGGCGGGCCTTGATCTGGCGGGCCGTGAGCTTGGTGCCGTCCTGGCCGGCGAGCGGCGACGTGTTGACGCCGATCGTCATGGACAGGCTGGGCTGGTCGATGGTCATGACCGGCAGCGGGCGGGGGTCGTCGGGGTCGGCCAGGGTCTCGCCGATGGTGACGTCGTCGAGGCCGGCCACGGCGATGATCTCTCCCGGCCCCGCCTCGTCGGCCTGGACCCGCTCGAGGCCCTCGGTGACGAACAGCTCGCTCAGCTTCACCCTCTCGATCGTGCCGTCGGCCCGGCACCACGCCGCCGGCGAGCTGCGGGAGATGGTGCCCTGGCGCACCCGGCACACGGCCAGGCGGCCCAGGTAGGGGGAGCGGTCGAGGTTCGTGACGAAGGCCTGGAGGGGATGACCCTCCTCGTAGGTGGGCGCCGGGATGTGGGACACCAGCAGGTCGAAGAGGGGCACGAGGGTCGTGCCCTCCTCGCCGGCGGTGAGCGACGCCCAGCCGGCCCGGGCGTTGCAGTAGACAATCGGGAACTCGATCTGGTGGTGGTCGGCGTCGAGGTCGAGGAACAGCTCGTACACCTCGTCGAGGACCTCCGGGGTGCGGGCGTCGGGCCGGTCGACCTTGTTGACCACCAGGATCACCGGGAGGTGGGACTCCAGCGCCTTGCGGAGCACGAACCGGGTCTGGGGCTGCGGGCCGTCGGCCGCGTCCACCAGCAGCAGCACGCCGTCCACCATCGACAGGGCCCGTTCCACCTCGCCGCCGAAATCGGCGTGGCCGGGCGTGTCGACGATGTTGAGCTTCACGCCGCCGTAGCGCACCGACGTGTTCTTGGCCAGGATGGTGATGCCCTTCTCCCGCTCCAGGTCGCCGGAGTCGAGCACCCGCTCGCCCACGTCCTGGTTCTCACGGAACACCCCCGACTGCCAGAGCATGGCGTCCACGAGCGTGGTCTTGCCGTGGTCGACGTGGGCGATGATGGCGACGTTGCGCAGGTCGGAACGCGCGGGCATGGGGCGGCCTTCTCGATCGGGTCGCTCCCGCGGCACCTGGAGGCGCACGGGACGGGGCGTGAACCCCCCATCCTACCTGGTCAGGGGGCTGGGCCCCCATCCCGGGGCCGGCCCGGGATGGCGGGCGTCCTCGCCGCCGCCGCACGGCCGTCCGCCGAACCGGGCGAAATGGGAGGAAGTTCGCGTGCCGGGAGGATCCCCGCACTCAGGTCGCGGGCCGAATGAGCCGAAACCTTCCCCATGCGCAAGTTCTCCATCGCGATCGGCCTTGCCCTGGTGACCGCATCGGCCCTCCTGCCGGCGGCGTCGGCCGGCGCCTTCGGGTCGCGTCCGGCGGGCGGCCCGGCCGACAATCCGGCCCGGGGCCTCGTGCACCGCGATCTCCGGGAGGCTCGGGCGACCGGCCCGTGCCCGTCCGGCTTCGAGCTGGGCGACCCGGCCTCGGGTCGCTGCACCCACGGCCCGGACCCCGCTCCCGCCGGCGTCGACGTGCGCCGGGTCCGCTCCGTCGCCGAGCTGGCGGCCGAGACGGCGTCCACCCCCGCCGAGACGGCGGCCGGGATCGCGTGCATCGACGACGGCACCAGCGGCAACCGGGTCCAGGCGATCTACGCCGTGGCCAGCAACCGCACCGACCGGTTCGCCACGGTGGCACCCCTCATCCCGGTGTGGGCCGCCAACGTCGACGCCGTGTTCGCGGCCAGCGCGGCCGAGACGGGCGGCGAGCGACACGTCCGCTGGGTCACCAACCCCGACTGCACCCTGAACGTGCTCCGCGTCGTGCTGTCGCCCACCGGCGACGACTCAATCGACAACACCGAGAGCGAGCTGGCCGCCAAGGGCTTCAACCGGTCCGATCGCAAGTACCTGGTCTGGACCGACGACACCCTCTACTGCGGGATCGCCGGCATCTACGGCGACGACCGCCCGACCCAGGACAACCGCAACAACGGCGTGGCCCGGGTCCCCGCCCTGGTGGGCCGCGTCGACAGCGGCTGCTGGGGCCGGACCCAGTCGGTGGAGGCCCACGAGCTGGTGCACATGCTCGGTGGCGTCCAGCTGTCGGCACCCAACGCCACCGCCGGCTGGCACTGCGACGACGAGTACGACCGCATGTGCTACAAGGACGACCCCTCGACGATCCTGACCTACGTGTGCCCGTCGTCCCACGAGGCGCTGCTGGACTGCGGCCACGACGACTACTTCTCCACGGCCCCGGCCGCCGGCTCCTACCTGGCGACCCACTGGAACACCGCCGACAGCTCCTTCCTGTCCTCCTCCGCGACGGTCCCGGTGGTGAGCCCGCCGCCGCCCGCGCCCGACACCACCCCGCCGCCGGTGCCGGGTGGGCTGACGGCTTCCCCGGGCACCGAGGCGGTGGGGCTGAGCTGGAACGCGGTCTCCGCGCCCGACCTGGCCGGTTACCGCCTCCTGCGCAACGGGGCCCCCGTCTATGAGGGCGCCTCGACCGCGTTCACCGACACCGGTCTCACGGGTGGCGTGACCTACACGTACACCGTCTCCGCCTCCGACGCCGTGGGCAACCGATCGGCCGAGTCGGCGCCCGTCGGTGCCGTCCCCGGGTCCCCGGCCGTGGTGCCCGCCACCTCCCCGCCGCCGGCGGCCCCCGCGACGACCGGCGGCCCCGCAGTCACGTCCACCGGCGGCTACCGCCTGGTGGGCGCCGACGGCCGCAGCTTCGGCTTCGGTGAGTCCGGCCCCCTGGGCAGCACGGGCGCCCTTCCCGTCGACCCCGCCGCCCCCGTGGTGGACGCCGCCGCCACGCCGGACGGCACCGGGGCGTGGGCCGTCACGGCCGCCGGCGCGGTGCTCACGCTGGGCCCGGCCCGCCACCTCGGGTCGCTGGCCGGCGCCCGGTTGAACAGGCCCATCGTCGGCATCGCCGCCACCCCGTCCGGGAACGGCTACTGGCTGGTCGCCTCCGACGGCGGGATCTTCGCCTTCGGCGACGCCAGGTTCCTCGGCTCCACCGGGGCCATCAAGCTCAACCAGCCCATCGT
>JBQTJJ010000009.1:0-10526 GCA_052387235.1 Actinomycetota bacterium | reverse complement strand
CCGGCAGGACGCCGTCGCGGTCGGCCACGGTGAGCTCGGCGTCGGTGGGCGTCACCCGGTTGGCGCCGTGCTCCTGCAGCTCCACCAGCAGGGCGCCGAGGGTGTCCTCGTCGCCCGCCTCCACCTCCAGGCGGGCCCGGCTCAGGTCCGTGTTGGTGCGCCCGATGTGGACCTCGAGCACCTTGTAGTCGGCGCCGGCGGCCAGGATGACGTCCATCAGCTTGGCCAGGATCAGCGAGTCGATGATGTGGCCCTCGACCTCCACCACCTCGCTGGCCACTACCCGACCTCGGTGGGGACGTCGCGGGCCGGGTCGTCGCCTCCGGCCGGCGCCGGCGGGGCCGGCCCGGCCACGGCGCTCACCGGCGTCTCGGCCGCGCCCACCGTGGGCTCCGGCTTGAACCGGCCCCGGCGCTGGTCGTAGAGGTCACGGGCCAGCACCTGGATCACGCCGGCGACGGGGATGGCGAGCAGGGCCCCGAGGATGCCGCTCAGCTCCACCCCGATCAGCACGGCGACGAGGACGACCAGGGGGTTGAGGTCCACCGTCTTCGACATGATCGTCACCTGCAGCACGTGGTTCTCGAACTGCTGGTAGAGGACGAAGAAGATCACGGTGGCGATGCCGGCCGCGGTGGAGTGCAGGAAGGCCACGATGACGGCGGGGATGGCCCCGAGGGTGGCGCCCACCAGGGGGATCAGATCGGCGAAGGCCACCCACAGGGCCAGCACCGTGCGGAAGGGCACGCCGGCGAAGAACAGGAAGGCGAACGAGGCGGCGCCGGCGATGACGCTGATGAGCAGGTTGCCGGCCACGTAGCCCGTGACGGCCCGGGCGCAGTCGGAGGCCACGTGGCGGACGTGCTCGGCCGTGGGTGGCGACAGCGCGGCCAGGCCGCCTCGCAGCATGCGGGGCCCGGACAGCAGCATCAAGATGGTGAGCACGAAGATGGTGAGGGCGGCGGCCACCACGTTGCCCACGCCCCGGACGATGTCGAGGCTGTTGCGGCCCAGCTCGTTCAGGGCCTCGCGGAAGTCGTCCCGGCGCTCCTCGATCTTGTCGTCGAGGTCGTAGCGCTTCACCAGCCCGCCCAGCGGGCCCCGGCCCGCCTTGGCGTCCTCCACGTACCGGGGGAAGTTGTCGGCGAACTCCTGCGACTGTTCCACGACCGGGCTGATGAAGGCGTACATGAGGCTTCCCACCGCGCCCAGCACGGTGAGGAACACCACGACGGTGGCCAGCGACCGCCGGATCCGGGCCCGCTGCTCCAGGAAGTCGACCGGGGGGCTGAGCACGATGGCGAAGAAGCCGGCGATGACGATCCAGATCAGGACCCGCGAGACCGATCTCACCACCGCGATGGCCGCCAGGGTGAGGACGACGGACCCGATGGAGGCCCAGATGGTGCGCCACGGCACCGGCTGGGCCTTGGCGGCGGGCTCCGGCGACATCGCGGCCAGCGTACCCAGGAGGTAACCTCCGCTCCGCCATGGGTCAGCCGATCGTCGTCGTGCAGAAGCCGTCGTCAACCGAGGGCGTCCTGCGGTTCGAGATCAATCGCAGCCTCACGGGAATGGGCCACGAGCGGTACGCCTCGGCGGCCGACGCCACCGGCGATCGCCCACCCGACGTGCTGGCCCGGCGCCTGTTCGAGCACGGCGGAGTGAAGGCGGTGCACGTGTTCTCCAACATGGTCACGGTGGAGCTGTCCGGGGGCGGTGGCGAGGGGATGCGGGAGCTGGTGGAGGAGTTGTTCATCCACTACCGCGACGGCGTCCAGCCCAGCATCCCGTAGCGGTGGCTTCCGACGCGTGGTCGGCGGTGCTGGAGCGCCTCGACGACGCGGCCAAGCTCACGGGGCTCGACCCGGACATCCACCGCATGCTGCGCACGCCGAAACGGGTGCTGGAGGTGGCGGTGCCGGTGCGGATGGACGACGGCCGGGTCGAGGTCTTCACCGGCTGGCGCGTCCACCACGACACGACGCGGGGCCCGGGCAAGGGGGGGATCCGCTTCCACCCCGAGCTCGACGTGCGCGAGGTCACGGCCCTGGCCGCCGACATGACGTTCAAGACGGCGGTGGCCAACCTGCCCTTCGGAGGGGCCAAGGGCGGCGTGCGTTGCGACCCCACCGTGATGTCGCTGGGCGAGCTGGAGCGCCTCACCCGGCGCTACACGGTGGAGATCTCGCCGCTGCTCGGCTCCGACCGCGACGTGCCGGCGCCCGACGTGAACACCGACGGCCGGGTTATGGCGTGGCTCATGGACACCCTGGCCATGATGAGCGGCCAGGCCCTGAGCGGCACCGTCACCGGCAAGCCCCTGGCGGTGGGCGGCACCCGGGCCCACGCCGGCGCCACCTCGTCGGGCGTCCTCATGTGCGCCCGGGCCGCCTTCGCCGCCCTCCAGGTCCCCTTCGCCGGCAGCCGGGCCGTCATCCAGGGCTTCGGCAAGGTGGGAGGGCCGCTGGCGTTCCTGCTGGCGTCGGCCGGCATGCGGGTGGTGGCGGTGAGCGACGTGGGGGGGGCCGTGCGCAACGCCGGCGGCCTGGACCCCTCGGCCCTGTCGGACCACGTCAGCGCCACCGGCAGCGTGGCCGGCTTCGACGGCGGCGACCCGCTCGACCCGTCCCGGCTGTGGAGCGTGGAGTGCGAGCTGGTGGTACCGGCCGCGCTCTCGGGCGCCATCGACGCCCGGGTGGCGGAGTCGCTCGCCACCAAGGTGGTGGTGGAGGCGGCCAACGGCCCCACCCTGCCCGAGGCCGACCCGGTCCTCGACCGGCGGGGGATCGTGGTGGTGCCGGACATCCTGGCCAACGCCGGCGGCGTCACCGCGTCCTACTTCGAGTGGGCCCAGGACCGGCAGGGCTTCGCGTGGGACGAGGACACGGTGGCCGTCCGGCTGCGGTCGTTCATGGACGCCGCCTTCACGTCCGTGTGGGCCAAGGCCGACACCCTGCAGGTGTCCCTGCGCCGGGCCGCCTTCGCGCTCGCCGTCGAACGGGTGGCCGACGCCATCTCGGCCCGGGGCCTGTTCCCCTAAGGGAACGGGAGCGCCCCGCTCAGGGCCTGCGAGTCAACTACCTGCTCGGAAAGGGGCGACCCGGTCTGCCCGGGGTTCCTCGAATTTCACTTGTCCCGTAAGGGTTCCTCCCGGATCGACCAGCAGACCGGCGTCGCCCCTTCACTCACGTAGTTGACTCGCAGTCCCTCAGGCGGCGCCGGCCTCGTCGACGTCATGGAACTCGGGGACATGGGCGTCGGGACGGGCCAGGGTTTCGGCGGCCCGGGCCATCTCGGCCTGGACGGCGTCGATCTCGCGTTGGATGCTGGCGGCGTCGTGCGCGCGGTGCTGCACGGTGGCCCGCTCCCGCTGCTCCACCAGCTCGACCAGCTGCAGCTCCAGCCCCACGACGTGGTCCTCCAGGCGAGGGTCGATCATGGCCCATACGTACCCGTTGGTCCCCGGCTCTACCCTCCCCGCCAGGCCGGCGGTGACGGGTTCGGGTAGGTCGGCCACGGGAGTGCCCCCACCCAGTTGACGGTGTCGAACACACGTTCGATACTGGGCGGAGATGGCCCTCGCCTCCCCCTCGCCGCCGCCGGGCCTCGCCGGCCTCCCCGGGTCGCTCCGGCCCGTCTCCGCCGCGGGCGAGCGCCTCCTGCCCGTGCTCCCCGCCCTGGCCGGCCTCTTCCCGGGCGGCGGGCTGCGGCGGGGGTCCACGGTGTCGGTGGCAGGCTCCACCTCGCTCGGGCTGGCCCTGGTGGCGGGGCCGTCGGCCGCCGGCTCGTGGTGCGGGGCGGTGGGCCTGCCCTCGCTCGGCCTGGTGGCGGCGGCCGAGGCGGGGATGGCGGTCGGCCGTCTGGCCCTGGTGGCCTGGCCCGGGGCCGGCTGGGCCGCGGTGGTGGCCGCCCTCCTCGACGCCCTCGACGTGGTGCTGGTGCGCCCGCCCGATCGGGGGGTCCGGGGCGTCGCCGGCCGGCGCCTGGCGGCCCGGGCCCGTGAACGGGGTGCCGTGCTGGTGCCGCTGGGCCGGTGGGACGGCGCCGACGTGCGCCTGTCCGTGGCGGCCGCGGCGTGGGAGGGGCTGGGCCAGGGCACGGGCCACCTGCGGGCCCGCCTGGTGGAGGTGGTGGCCGAGGGCCGGGGCGCCGCCGCCCGCCCCCGCCGGGCCCGCCTGTGGCTCCCCGCCGCCGGCGGCGGGGTCGCCCCCGCCGGCGGCGCGGACGCGATGTCCACGCCCGTGGCCTTGTCGAGCGGGGGGCGGTGAGCCGTGGGCGACGCGACCAGGACGCTCGTGGCGTGGGTACCCGACTGGCCGGTGGCGGCGGCGGGGGTGGTGGCCGGCGTGCCGGCGGCGGTGGTGCTCGCCAACCGGGTGGTGGCGTGCTCCGCCGCGGCGCGCCACGAAGGGGTGGCGCGGGGCCTGCGCCGGCGGGAGGCGCAGGGCCGCTGCCCCGGCCTGGTGGTCCTCGAGCACGACCCCGGGCGGGACGTCCGTGCCTTCGAGCCGGTGGTGGCGGCCGTGGCCGCCTTCGCCCCCCGGGTCGAGGTGATCCGGCCCGGGGTGGCGGCGGTGGCCACCCTCGGCCCGTCCCGCTACTTCGGGGGGGACGAGGCGCTGGCGGCGCAGGTCACGGCAGCGGTGGCGTCGGTGCTGGCCGTCTGCGGAAGTCGCCCGGCGGCCGCCGGCGCCTCCCCCGCCGGCGCCAGCTCGCCCGCCGCTGACGCCTCCTCCGCCGGCGCCAGCTCGCCCGCCGCCGGCGCCTCCTCCGCCGGCGCCAGCTCGCCCGCCGCTGACGGCCCGGGCCGCCGGGGCGCCTCCGCTGACGGCCCGGGCTGCCGGGTCGGCATCGCCGACGGCACCTTCGCCGCCGGCCTGGCCGCCCGACGGGGGCTGGTGGTGGCGCCGGGGGGGTCGGCCGCCTTCCTGGCGCCGTTCCCGGTGGCCGCCCTGGAGCTGGCGGACCTGGCCGGCCTTCTCGTCCGCCTCGGCCTGCGCACCCTGGGCGCCTTCGCCGCCCTGCCCGCCACCGACGTGCTGGCCCGCTTCGGGCCCGACGGCGCCCGGGCCCACCGCCTGGCCCGCGGCCTCGACGAGCGCCCGCTGGCCGGCCACGAGCCACCGCCCGACCTCGCCGTGCAGGCCGAGCTCGATCCGCCGGCCACCCGGGTCGACACCGCCTCGTTCGCGGCCAAGGCCCTGGCCGACGAGCTCCACCTCGCACTGGCCACCCGGGGCCTGGCCTGCACCCGGGTGTGCATCGAGGCCGAGACCGAGCACGGCGAGCGCCTGGCCCGCCTGTGGCGCGCCGACGGCGCCCTCACGCCGGGGGCCATGGCCGACCGGGTCCGCTGGCAGCTGGACGGCTGGCTGCACGCCGCCGGCGGCGCCGGCCGGCCCACGGGCGGGCTCACGCTGCTGCGCCTGGCGCCCGACGAGGTCGTCCCCGACAACGGCCGCCAGCTCGGCTTCTGGGGCGGCACGGCCGAGGCCGCCGACCGGGCGGCCCGGGCCCTGGCCCGCGTCCAGGGCATGCTCGGGCCCGAGGCGGTGGTCACGGCCGTGCCGAGCGGCGGCCGCCAGCCGGGCGAGCAGGTCACGCTGGTCCCCTGGGGCGACGTGCGGGAGCCGGCCCGACCGCCCGAGCCGCCCTGGCCGGGCCGGGTGCCTCCGCCGGCGCCGGCCACCGTCTTCGCCCCGCCCCTCGCGGCCGAGGTGGTGGGGCCGGCGGGGGAGCCCGTGGGCGTCACCGGCCGCTACGCGATGACGGCCCCGCCGGCCCGGCTGTCGGTGGGCGGCGGGCGTTGGGCCGACGTGGTGGCCTGGGCCGGCCCGTGGCCGGCCGACGAGCGGTGGTGGGACCCGGCCGCCCACCGCCGGCGGGCCCGCTTCCAGGTGGTGGCCGGCGGCGCCGGCGCGGCCTGGCTGCTGGCCCTCGAGGCCGGACGCTGGTGGGCCGAGGCCTCCTATGACTGACCCACCGTCCAAAGTGCAGAAGTGGGTCAGCAGGTGACCCTCTTCTGGGATATGGACGCTGAGCGGCCGGCGGCCACCACCACGCCGTACGCCGAGCTCCACTGCCATTCCAACTTCAGCTTCCTGGACGGGGCGTCGCACCCCGAGGAGCTGGCCGAGGAGGCGGGCCGCCTGGGCCTCGAGGCCCTGGCCCTCACCGACCACGACGGCATGTACGGGGTGGTGCGCTTCGCCGAGGCCGCCGGCGCCGTGGGCCTGCCCACCGTGTTCGGCGCCGAGGTCTCCCTCGGTATCACCAAGCCACAGAACGGGATCCCGGATCCGGAGGGGGACCATCTCCTCGTACTGGCGCGCAGCGCAGAGGGGTACGCCCGGCTGTGCCGGGTGATCAGCGAGGCCCAGCTCGCCGGCGGGGAGAAGGGCCGCCCGAGGTTCTCGCTGTCGGCGCTGTGCCAGGCCGCCGGCGGCCACTGGCTGGTGCTCACCGGGTGCCGGAAGGGGGCGGTGCCCCGGGCCCTGGTGGAGCACGGGCCCGCCGCCGCGTCCCGGGCCCTGGCCGACCTGGTCACCTGCTTCGGCCGGGACAACGTGGCGGTGGAGCTGTGGGACCACGGCGACCCTCTCGACTCGGCCCGCAACGACACCCTGGCCCAGGTGGCGGTCCGGGCCGGCGTGGACCTGGTGGCCACCAACAACGTCCACTACGCCACCCCGGCCGGCCGGCCCCTCGCCACCGCCCTCGCCGCGGTGCGGGCCCGCCGGTCGCTGGACGAGCTGGACGGGTGGCTGCCTCCCTCGGGCGCCGCCCACCTGCGCTCGGGCGCCGAGATGGCTGCCCGCCTGGCCCGCTACCCCGGCGTGGTCGAGCGGGCGGCGGAGATCGGCCGGGACTGCGCCTTCGACCTGCGCCTGGTGGCGCCCCGCCTGCCCGACTGGTCCGTCCCGGCCGGCCACACCGAGATGACCTGGCTGCGCCACCTCACCGGCGAGGGCGCCCGCCGGCGCTACGGCCCGCCGGAGGCGGAGCGGGTTCCCGGCGCCTGGCGCCAGATCCACTACGAGCTGGACATGATCGACCAGCTCGGCTTCGCCGGCTACTTCCTCGTGGTCTGGGACATCGTGGAGTTCTGCCGGCGCTCGGGGATCTACTGCCAGGGCCGGGGCAGCGCCGCCAACTCGGCCGTCTGCTACGCCCTCGGCATCACCAACGCCGACGCGGTGGCGCTCGGCCTGCTGTTCGAGCGCTTCTTGTCGCCGGCCCGCGACGGCCCTCCCGACATCGACGTCGACATCGAGTCGGACCGCCGGGAGGAGGCCATCCAGTACGTCTACGAGCGGTACGGGCGGGAGCGGGCGGCCCAGGTGGCCAACGTCATCACCTACCGGCCGCGGTCGGCGGTGCGCGACATGGCCAAGGCCCTGGGCCACTCACCGGGCCAGCAGGACGCCTGGTCGAAGCAGATCGACGGCTGGGGCCCCCTCTCCCACACCACTGCCCGGCGTGGGGATGGGGACCCCACGCTCGGGAGGAGCACGGGGTCGGGGCCCCGTGCGGGGGGCCGAAGGCCATATGACACAGACCACCAGATCCCGCCCGCCGTCATGGACCTGGCCCACCAGGTGCAGGGCTTCCCCCGCCACCTCGGCATCCACTCGGGCGGCATGGTGATCTGCGACCGCCCGGTCGTGGAGGTGGTGCCGGTGGAGTGGGGCCGCATGCCGGGGCGCACCGTGCTGCAGTGGGACAAGGACGACTGCGCGGCGGTGGGTCTGGTGAAGTTCGACCTGCTGGGCCTGGGCATGCTCACCGCCATCCACGAGGCCGTCGACCTGGTGGCCGAGGCCCACGGCGTCACCGTCGACCTGGCCATCCTGCCCCAGGAGGACCAGGTCTACGACATGCTGTGCCGGGCCGACTCCGTGGGCGTGTTCCAGGTGGAGAGCCGGGCCCAGATGGCCACCCTGCCCCGCCTCAGGCCCCGCCACTTCTACGACCTGGTGGTGGAGGTCGCCCTCATCCGCCCCGGCCCCATCCAGGGCGGCTCCGTCCACCCCTACATCCGCCGGCGCAACGGGAAGGAGCCGGTCACCTACCTGCATCCCCTGCTGGAGCCGTCGCTGAAGAAGACGCTGGGCGTGCCCCTGTTCCAGGAGCAGCTCATGCAGATGGCCATCGACGTGGCCGGCTTCAGCGCGGCCGAGGCCGACCAGCTGCGCCAGGCCATGGGCTCCAAGCGCAGCCACGCCCGCATGGAGGCGCTGCGGGCCCGGCTCTACCGGGGGATGGCGGAGCGGGGGATCACCGGCGAGGTGGCCGACGCCATCCACGACAAGCTGGTCGCCTTCGCCAACTTCGGCTTTCCCGAGAGCCACTCGGTGAGCTTCGCCTACCTGGTCTACGCCAGCGCCTGGCTCAAGCACCACTATCCCGCCGCCTTCTGCGCCGCCCTCCTCAACGCCCAGCCCATGGGGTTCTGGTCCCCCCAGACCCTCACCGCCGACGCCCGCCGCCACGGCGTCATCATCCTCGGCCCCGACGTCAACGCCGGCGCGGCCACGGCCACCCTCGAGCCCGTTCCGGGGGAGGGGCAGCCGGCGGTGCGGCTCGGGATCGGGAGCGTGCGCACCATCGGCACGGACCTGGCCGAGCGCATCGACGGTGGCCGCCCCTACGCCGGCATGGAGGACGTGGTGCGCCGGTGCGCCCTCACCGAGCCCCAGGTGGAGGCGCTGGCCACCGCCGGCGCCTTCGGCTGCTTCGCCGCCCCGGCCCCCGCCCCGGCCCCGGCCCCGGGCGGCGCCGGCGGGGGCGGGTCGCTGGACCGGCGGGCGGCGCTGTGGGCGGCGGGGGCGGTGAGCCAGTCCCGCCCCGGCCGGCTGGCCGGCGTGGTGACGGGGGAGGGGGCCCCGCCCCTGCCGCCCATGACACCGAGGGAGGTGGCGGCGGCCGACCTGTGGGCGCTGGGCCTGTCGCCCCACTCGTCGCCCACCGAGTTCGCCCGCCCCGCCCTCGACGAGATCGGGGTGCTGACCGCAGCCGCCCTGTGGGACGCCGAGCCCGACACCCGCGTCCTGGTCGGCGGGGTGGTCACCCACCGCCAGCGCCCGGCCACGGCCTCGGGCATCACCTTCCTCAACCTGGAGGACGAGACCGGCCTGGTGAACGTGATCTGCTCGCCCGGGGTGTGGGCCCGCCACCGCCGGGTGGCCCGGTCGTGCCCGGCCCTGCTGGTCCGGGGACGGCTGGAGCGGGCCGAGGGCGTCGTCAACGTGGTGGCCGAGCGCATCGAGCCGCTCGACCTGGCCCTGCCCACGCGCTCGCGTGACTTCCGTTGAACGCCGCCGTCAGCTGGTGGAGGCGCCGGCGCGGTCCCGGCGCCGGCCGGCCAGCACGTACCAGGCCGTCGACGCCAGCAGCCACGCCGAGTTCGGGGCTGCGGCCGATGGCCGACCCCGGGACAGCCAGCCGGCGACGATGGCGGCCACGCCCAGGTGGTGCACCGCCAGCCAGCGCCACCGACGCTCCCGCACCACCCGCACGAACCGGCTGAGCACCGCGATCGACGCCGGGTAGCCGAATCCGAACAGGCCGATCTCGACGGGGGTCACCGGGCCACCGTAGGTGAGGCCGGACCGCTACCCGGACGCGCCCCTCGTCCACGGTTGCCGACGGGACCGGGCCGGGAAAGGCTGCACCAGCCCGGGTAGCGTCCGGTGGGAAGGAGAGGTGGCCGTGCGGTTCCGAAGAGGGGCGCAGCTCGACGCGTCGCAGGTGTCCGATCGGCGGGGGATGGGACCAGTGGCGCTGGGCGGCGGCGGCATCGTGGGCCTGATCGTCCTCGTGATCTCGCTCCTCGGCGGCGGCGGCGGCGGGCTGACCGGCCTGCAGCTGGGCGAGCCCGGCGCCGACCTGTCGGCCGAGTGCAGGACCGGCGACGACGCCAACCAGCGCGCCGACTGCCGCATCGTGGGCGTGATCAACAGCGTGCAGGCGTTCTGGGCGTCGGAGCTGCCCTCGTACACGCCGGCCACCACCGTCTTCTTCTCGGGCTCGGTGAGCACCGGGTGCGGCAACGCCTCGTCGGCCGTCGGCCCCTTCTACTGCCCCCTCGACCGCCAGGTCTACATCGACCTCGGCTTCTACGAGGACCTCCGCACCCGGTTCGGGGCGAGGGGTGGGCCCTTCGCCGAGGCCTACGTCATCGCCCACGAGTACGGCCACCACGTGGAGAACCTCCGGGGCGTGCTGGAGCGGTCGCGGGACGGCAGCACCGGCCCGCAGAGCTCGGCCGTGCGGGTCGAGCTGATGGCGGACTGCCTGGCCGGGATGTGGGCGCGCGGGGCGGTGGCCACCGGATTCATCGTCGAGCTGACCGACGCGGACATCCGCGACGGGCTCAACGCGGCGTCGGCCATCGGCGACGACCGGATCCAGCAGCAGGCCCAGGGCCAGGTGAACCCCGAGTCGTGGACCCACGGGTCGTCCGAGCAGCGCCAGCGCTGGTTCCTCCAGGGCTACCGCTCGGACACCCTCGCCGGCTGCGA
>JBQTJJ010000008.1:0-5491 GCA_052387235.1 Actinomycetota bacterium | reverse complement strand
CTCCGCCCGCCAGGTGTCGACCAAGGCGCTGCGGGCCATCCGGGCCCACCTGGGCATGGACGTGGCCTTCGTGTCGGAGTTCCGGGGCGACAGCCGCATGTTCCGCTACGTCGACTCCGCCGCCGACGACTGCCCGGTCCGGGCCGGCGACGGTGGCCCGCTCCAGGAGAGCTACTGCCAGCGGGTGGTCGACGGGCGCCTGCCGGAGCTGATCCACGACGCCGGCGCCCTCGCCGAGTCGGCGGCGCTGCCGGTGACCGCCGACCTTCCCGTCGGCGCCCACCTGAGCGTCCCCGTCCGCCTCAGCGACGGGAGCGTCTTCGGGACGTTCTGCTGCTTCAGCTACGAGCCCGACCACTCGCTCAACGACCGCGACCTGGCCGTGATGCGCGTCTTCGCCGAGCTGACCGCCGAGCAGATCGAGGCCGACCTGGCGCGCGAGCAACAGGCGGACGAGGCCGTGGCGCGCATCACCGCCATCATCGCCGGCGACGGCCTGTCCATGGCCTTCCAGCCCATCGTCGACGTCGACCGCGGCCGGCCGGTCGGCTTCGAGGCGCTGTCCCGGTTCTCGGCCCTGCCGCCGAGGACCCCGGACCTGTGGTTCGCGGAGGCGGCCGGCGTCGGCCTCGGCGTCGACCTCGAGCTGGCTGCCGTGCGGCTCGCCCTCGACGAGGCCCGCCGCCTGCCGGGCGACACCTACCTGGCCCTGAACGCGTCGCCGGCCACCATCCTGTCGGGGCGGCTCGAGGCCGAGCTGCGCGAGGTGGCGGCCGATCGCATCGTGCTCGAGATCACCGAGCACGCCGCCATCGACGCCTACGACCGGCTGTGGGCCGCCCTCGCACCGCTCCGCCAGCGCGGGGTGCGGGTGGCCGTGGACGACGCCGGCGCCGGGTACGCCAGCTTCCGCCACATCCTGCGGATCCGTCCCGAGCTGATCAAGCTCGACATGGCCCTCACCCGCGACATCGACCGGGACCGGTCCCGGCGCGCGCTGGCCTCGGCGCTCATCGCCTTCGCCCGCGAGACCGGCAGCACCATCGTGGCCGAGGGGGTCGAGACGGCGGCCGAGCTCCAGACCCTCCGCCGGCTCGGGGTCACCCTGGCCCAGGGGTACCACCTGGGACGGCCGGCGCCGGTCGACCAGCTCGTCGTCTCGGCCTGACCCCGACCGGCAGCACCAACGGCGCGCGGGTACGGGGGGCGGCCTTCAGCGGGTGCGGGCGGCCCGGGCCATGGCGGGCAGGACCCGCCGCACGTAGCGGCCGAGCTTGACGAAGGACCGGCCGGTGGTCCGCCGGCGGTAGCGGATGGGGACCTCCTCGTACCGGAACCCCTTGCCCAGCAGGTCGAGGGTGAGGACCTGGGCGTAGTTGTAGTCGTGGGCGATGCGGGCGCTCGCCAGGGCGTCGCGGCCGAGGGCCCGGAAGCCGGACTGGGCGTCGCTGAGCGGGCGGCCCGCGGCCAGTGAGGTGAGGGCGGTGAAGGCCCGGTTGCCCAGGCGCCGCCACGGCCGCATCGACTCGATGGTGCCGTTGAACCGGGAGCCCACCACGTAGTCGGCCCGCCCGTCGAGGATCGGCTGCACGACCCGTGGCAGCTCGGCGGGGTCGTACTCCAGGTCGGCGTCGAGGAAGGCGGCCGCCACCGCGCCACGCCGGCGGGCCTCGTCGAGGCCGGTGCGCACCGCCGCCCCCAGGCCCCGGTTGTGGTCGTGGGCCACCACCTTGGCGCCGGCGGCCAGGGCGGCGTCGGCGCTGCCGTCGGTGGAACCGTCGTCCACCACCACCACCTCGACGCGGTGGCCGCCCACCTCGGCCGGCACCCGCGCCACCACCGCGGCCACGGTGGCGGCCTCGTTGTGGGCGGGCAGCAGGACCACGACGGGGGCGTCGCCGTCCCCGGCGCCGGCGTGGTCGGCCCCGTCGCACAGCAGGCAGGCGCCCACCGACCGGGCCGGCGCCCCGACGCCCATGCGGTGGGCGAGGGTGGGTGCCACGTCGAGGATCGACACGTCGGCCCGAAGGCGGGCGGCCGGCACGCCGGTCCCCCACCAGATGCACGGCACCAGCCGCTCGGGCGGCGTCCAGTGGCCGTGACCGCCGATGCCCCGGCCCTGGCCGTGGTCGGAGAGGACGCCGATCGTGACCCCGTCGAGACCGCCCCACCGGTCGGCCAGGTCGTGCACCAGTCGCTCCAGCTCGGCGTCGGTGGACTCGATGTGCTCGAGGTACTCGTCGTTGTACGAGCCCCGGTAGTGGCCGGTCTGGTCCACCGAGAGGGTTTGGACGACGAGCAGGTCGGGATCCTCGGCGTCGACGATCTGGCGGGCACGGTTGCACAGGGCGGCGTCGATCTCGTCGTTGGGCATGACGGCGGTGACGGTGGCCACGTGGGGGCCGAAGGCGTCCACCAGATGGGCGATGCCCACCATGCGCGAGCGCGGCACCACGTCGAAGATGGACTCGCACTTCACGCCCAGAGACGGGGCGAAGTTGGAGCGCAGGCCGTGGACGGCGGGCGGGGCGCCGGTGAGCATGGACGAGAAGCCGGTGACGGTGCGGGCCGGGTACACGGTCTGGCAGTCGGGATAGGAGATGCCCTCGGCGGCCAGGCGGTCGAGGAAGGGCGTGCGGGCCTCGGCCAGGCGGTCGACCCGGCAGCCGTCGATCACGATCAGGAGCATCTTCCGACTGGGGGGGCCGCAGCGGGCCGGGCCGGCGTCGCGGGGGCGGCGGTCGGCCCGGCGGTCGCCGGTGGCCCGACCGGGCACCCAGGTGATGAGGTGGCGGTGGACGACCTCGCCGACGACGAGGGCTGCGGCCGCCGCCACGAGCAGGTGGGACACCGGGCCGGTCGAGTGGCCGACGGCCAGCAGGGCCGCCACCTTGGGGACCTGCTCCAATAGGTTGCCCGACGTGGGGTCGGGGTTCTCCGCCACCAGCCGCCAGAACCGCCAGATGTTGGACCAGGCCGCGCCCAGGCGAAGGTGGTAGTAGACGGTCCCCCACAGCACCACCGTGAAGAACAGGTAGAGCCCGAGGGCCAGCGCGCCGGCACCGAGCGGGACGCCGCCGGCCGCGATGACCACGCCGGCCGCCACCACCCACAGCACGGCCCGCAGGTGGAGCGGGTACGCATGGCGCCACCAGCCCAGGGCGAGGGGGGCGGCGGCCAGGTAGCCGGCGGCGGGGGCGCCGGTGAGGAGGAGGACGCCGGCCGCGAACACGGGCGTGAAGGGCTTGCCCTCGTTGAGGACGTTCCAGAGGCGGGCCGCCACCTCCTCCATGGGTCCGGCCTCCCTGGAGGTGCCCGAGGTGTGGCGGTGGAGGACGCTACGCCCGGACATCGGCCGCCCGCCCCGCTTCACATCCCAGAAGTGGTCCACCTGCTGGACCACTTCTGGGATGTGGACGGCTGATGCGGGGCCAGGCCAGGGCGATCCCGCCGGCACCGAAGGCGAAGGCGAACTTCACGGCGTGGGCGGTGGCGGCCACGCCCACCGCCTCCCCGAGAGGGACGCCGAGGGGCACCAGCACGCTGGCCACGCCGGCCTCATAGGTGCCGACGCCGCCGGGCAGCACCGCCGCGGCCTGGGCCAGCACCCCGCCACAGGTGGCCAGCAGGGCCGCCGCCACCGACAGCTCCACGCCGGCCGCCCGCGCCACCACCAGGATGACGCCGGCCTCCAGCGCCCACGACGGCACGGCCCACGCCGCCACGTGCAGCGCCTGTCGCCCGGTCAGCGTGGCACCCTGCCGGCGGGCCAGCACCCACGCCAGGGCGGGGAGGGCGACGCCGGCCGGCGCCAGCACCCGCAGCCAGGCCGGGCTCTCGCCCGCCACCGCCGTCGCCGCCATGGCGAGCACCGCCAGCGCACCCACGTCGACCACCCTCGCCGCCGCCACCGACAGGAGGGCGGCCCGGAAGGTGACGGCGCCGGCGCCGGCGGCGGCGGGGGCGGGCGGAATGGAAGGCGCACGACGCCGGGGCGACGACCCGGCGTTCCGGGAAGCCTGACGTTCGCCAGGCGGACGTGAGGCTTCCCGGAACGCGAGGGCGGCACGAACGCCGGCGCCAGGCGCGTGGCCGGCGTCGCCGGCGGTGGTGACCAGGCGGGCGCGGGCCAGCTCGCCCACCGGCCCGGGGAGGGCGTGGTTGACGGCGAGCATGGCGAGGATGGCCCGGAAGCGCCGGCCCAGGGCGACCGGCGCCGGCAGGAGGGGGCCCCAGGCCGCGGCCCGCAGCACGAAGGCCAGGGTGTAGGCGCCGAGCGCCAGCACGAGGGGGAGGGGGCGGTCGGCGAGGGCGGCGCCGGCCCGGCCGATCGCGGCCCGGTCGGCGCCGAACCACAACGCCAGGCCGGCGACGGCTGCCGCCGCCGCCAGCCCGAGGCGTCGGCGGGTCACTCGACTGTGAAGGTCGCTTCCATGCCCAGCTCCCGGTGGGTCTTCACGCCCTCCTCGACCAGGCACACCGCCGTGTAGGTCCCGGGCTCGAGGTCGAGGGCCAGCGACTTCTCGCCGTCGGCCTTCTTGATGGGCTCGATCTCGCCCATCTCCTCGCCGGCCGCGTCCAGCACGAGGAACTCGTGCTCGGCCGCTCCATCGTTGGTGGCCTCGAAGTAGACCTTGGGGCCCTTGGTGGTGGTCGGCAGGGCGAAGGCGTAGTCGGTCATCTTGACCTCGACCACGGAGTCGGCCTCCTCCTCGGAGAAGTCGGCCACTGCCGCACCGCCGTGCTCGTCGTCGTGGCCCATACCCGAGGCCGATCCCGTCCCGGACGCGGAGCCGGTGCCGGTCCCGCTGGCGCCGGGCTCCGCCGTCACGTCGCCCGGGCGGTCCTCACCATCGCCGCAGGCACCCAGACCCAGCGCGGCCACGACCACGAGCCCTGCAGCCATCGTCCTGCTCAACCGCATTCCCACTCCTCGTCTTAGGGGCGCCTAACACGTTTTGTGAGGGTACCCCTCGCCATCGGCGGCGTACAAACGGCAGGCCCGTCACACGTTGCGGACGGCCTGGAGCTGGCGGACGGGGAAGTCCTCGATGCGGGCCTCGGTCGTCAGCCCGTCGAGGGTGCCCGACGCCCCCCCGAGCCGCCAGGTGGCGGTCCACTGCTGCACGACCGTGATGTCGTAGGGCTTGGCGGTGGTCCAGGTGTGGGTGATGGTGCCGTTCGGCCACGGGCCGCCAGGGCCGGCGTGCGGGCCGTCGCGGCCGGTGCCGTCGCCCCAGTCGACGAACACCGTGCTGGTGGCCTCGATGGTGAGAGGACCGAGGGGTGTGGCGTGCTCGAACCGGGTCGCCATGGTGGCGCCGGTCTCCAGGTACGCCAGCTTCCCGGCCAGCATGTAGCCGGGTGCGATACGTGGCGCCGGCCTGGGCAGCAGGTCCTCCCCCTGCAGGCGCCAGAACGTGGAGGCCTCGGTCGCCGGCGTGCGCACCGGCACCTGGGTGCCGGGGCAGGGCGGGTAGTCGTCCAGGGT
>JBQTJJ010000007.1:0-8451 GCA_052387235.1 Actinomycetota bacterium | reverse complement strand
GGGGGGGGGGGTGTCCCTCCGGCGGGGGGGGGCCCCCCGCACCCCCCCCCCCGCCCGCGGCGGCCCCCCCCGACCCCGCCCCCCGCGCCGGGGGCCCCCGCCACGACCCCGAGGCCTTCGGCGAGCTGTTCCGCCGCCACTGGCACCGGATCTACTCCTTCAGCTACCGGCGCTCCGGCTCCCGGGAGGTGGCGGAGGAGGTGACGGCCGCCACCTTCGAGCGGGCGTGGCGGGCCCTGCCCTCGTTCCGCTGGCGGGGCGGCGGGATCGAGCCGTGGTTGTTCCGTATCGCGGCGTCCGAGCTGGCCGGCTGGTACCGCAGGGAGGGGCGACACACGACGCCCCGGGCCCAGCTCGCCCTCATGGACCACGCCGACACCCGGGTGGTGGAGGGTCCGTCGTTCGAGGACGACGAGGCCGTGCGCGACGCCCTCGGCCGCCTCCGCCCCCGCTACCAGCAGGCCCTGACCCTGCGCTTCCTCGCCGGCCTCAGCCCGGAGGAGGCGGCCGCAGCCATGGGCTGCTCGAGGCCCACACTGGCCGTCACCGTCCACCGGGCCCTCGCCGCCCTGCGCCGGGTCATCGCCGAGGAGGGCGTGTCATGAGGCCGGGCCGCAAGGACGTGCGCCGCCGGCTGGAGCGGATGGGCCAGGTCCCCGTCCCGCCCCCGGCGCCCGGCTTCGCCGCCCGCCTCGAGGACCGGTTCGGCGCGGGCCACCGCGTGGCCGTGGTGGCCGACGAGCTGGCCCTGGCCCGGTCCCGCCGGCGGGCGGTCAGGCTCGGCCTGGTCGCGGCCGCGGCCGCCGGCCTGCTGGCGGTGGCCGTGCCCCAGGGCGACCAGGACGTGAACGTCGCCACCCACGGCGTGTCCTCGTCGACCACGTCCTCGACCACGACCACCACGACCACGAGGCCTCCCGCCGTCGAGCCCACCACGACCACCGCGGCGCCGGCGCCCCTCGTGACCCCCACCACCGTCGTCCGGCCCGCGGCCGCCGCCACCACCACCACCACGGCGCCGGCGGCCGTCACCACCACCACCACGACGGCGCCGCCGCCCGTCACCACCACCACCAAGCCCATCGCCCGGCTCGAGCTGCGCTGCGCCCCGGCGTGGGAGGACACCGTGCCGGTCGTCACGTGCACCTGGACCGGCAGCGACGACCCCACCTTCGCCGGCTGGCGCCTGCACCGGGCCACCAACGGCGGCACCAAGCAGGTGGTGTTCACCAGCGCCGACCGCGCGACCCGGACCTACGCCGACCGCGACGTGGTGGCCGGCGGCACGTACCAGTACGTGATCGAGGCCGTCAGCGGCGCCGGCCGCACCCTGGCCAAGGGCGGGGTCGTCGAGGTCGCCTGCTGCCCCCGGTGACGCCGGCGCCCCGGACGGCGGATGCAGGCGTGCTCAGCGCCGGCCGGGACCGCCGCCCAGGCCGAAGGCGGACGCCACCAGCTCGTAGGAGCGCAGCCGGTCGCGGGGGTCGTGGCAGACCGTGACCACCACCACCTCGTCGACCTCGAAGGCGCGGGCCAGCGCCGTGACCTCGTCCCGGACCCGCTCCGGCCCGCCCACCACGACCCCGTCGCGATCCTGGGCCAGGCGGGCCCGGGCGAGGGGGTCGAGGGCAGCCATGGTGGCCGCGGCCTCGTCGGGGCCGGGCACCGGCTCCCGGTCGTCGAACGACCGCAGCCGCCACACCGCCTGGCTGGCGGCCAGCCGCTCGGCCTCGGCGTCGGTCCCGGCGCACACCACCGAGACGGCCACCGCCTGCCCGGTCGCCCGGGGCGGGGAGGCCGGCGTGAAGCGGCGGCGGTAGCGCTGCATGGCCTGTGACCCGTGGGCCGGCGTGATGAAGTGGGCGAAGCAGTACGACAGTCCGAGGGTGGCGGCCAGGCCGGCGCTGTACGGGCTCGACCCGAGCAGCCACACGTCCGGTCCCTGCGTGCCTTCCGGCATGGCGCGGGTGCCGGCGTGGGGATGCCCGGGCTCGAGGCCGCCCTCCAGGTAGCCGAGCAGGTCGACCACCTGGCGGGGGAAGTAGTCGTCGCCGAAGGCCTCGGGGCCGGGCTGGAGGGCGGCGGCCACCACCGAGCCGGCGCCGGCGTGCCGTCCCACGCCGAGGTCGATGCGGCCCGGGAAGAGGGCAGAGAGCACCCGGAAGGCCTCGGCCACCTTGAGCGGGCTGTAGTGCGAGAGCAGCACGCCGCCGGCGCCCACCCGGATGGTGGACGTGGCCGAGGCCACCGCGGCTGCGAGCACCTCGGGCGCCGTCCCGGCCAGGCCCGGCGCGCTGTGGTGCTCGGCCAGCCAGACGCGCGTGTAGCCCAGTGCCTCGGCGGCCCGGGCCAGCTCCACCGTGGCGCCGAGCGCGTCGGCCCCCGTCGACCCGGCCGCCACCGGGGACTGGTCGAGGACGCCGAGGCGCAGGCGGCCGCCGCTCGCGCTCAGCCGCCCCGCCCGTCAGCCCCGTCGCCCATCGGCCGACGCTATCGGGCCGTGATCAGTCCGGGGTCGGGGCTCGGGTCGGGGCGACCAGGCGGGATCGGCACCTCCGGGTCGGGGTCGAGCGGCGGGAAGGGCTGGGGGTCGACAGGGGGCGGGTCGACCGGCGGGAACGGGTCGCCCGGCAGGCCCAGCCGGCGGGGGCGGGTGGCGGTGCTCATGAGTCCTCCCAGATCTGGTGCAGGGTGGTGCGGGACGGGTCGCGCCCCCGGGCCACGGCCCGGATCACGATGTCCCGATCCGTCACGACCCCGAGCACGCTCCGTCCGTCCACGACCAGCACGTCCGTGACGTCCTCGTCCTTCATGCGCCTGGCGGCGTCGGTGAGGGACGACGACCCGGGCAGCTGCACGGGGGCGGACGGTCCTGCCTGGCGACTGTTCTCAGTCATGCCGGCCTCCCTTGGGCTCGTCGCCGTGTACCTACCCGCGGGTCACGGGGGCGAACCTGCGGTCAGGCCGGGGCGCCCACCGGCTCGATCCCGAGGTCCCTGTAGGTGACGAGGGCGGTGTACGGCACGCCGCGCCCGGCAAAGTAGGCGGCGGCCACGTCCCCCCGGTCGACGAGGGTGACGGCGGCCACGAGGGTGGCGCTCAGGTCGACGACGGCCTGTGCCGCCCTCTGGATGGAGCCGCCGGTGGTGACGGCGTCGTCCACCACCAGCACCCGGGTGCCGGGGCCGACGGTGGCGCCCTCGACCAGCTTGCCCGTCCCCCTGCCCTTGGGCTCCTTGCGCACCACGAACCACTCGGCTCCCGACAGGACCGCCACCACGTGGGCCAGGTGGTCCGCTCCCATGGTGAGGCCGCCGACGGCGTCGAAGGCGATGCCGGCCACCGCCTCGAGCAGGGCCCGGCCCGCCACCTCCAGGTCGGGTCCGCGGGACAGGGCGGCCTTGCCGTCCACGAAGTCCCGGCTCTGCTGGCCCGACGCCAGCGTCACCGGCTCGGGCAGGTGGATCAGGCCCCGCCGGCGCACGATGTCGATCACCTGGTCCCGCAGGGCGCTCATGGCGTGCATGCTTGCACGCCGGCCCGACCGCCCGTGAGGAGAGGAGCAGCGCGTGGCCACGCCGATCTACCTGGAGATGGGTGCGAAGAAGGTGTTCGCCTGCGCCCTGGACTGGCCGGGCTGGGCCCGGGCGGCCAGGACCGAGGAGGCGGCCATGGACGCGCTGGCGGACTACGCCGGCCGCTACGCCCCGGTCGCCGCCGCGGCCGGGGTGCGGTTCCCGGCGTCGGCCGGCCGCGACCTGGAGGTGGTGGAGCGGGTGAAGGGGTCGGCCACCACCGACTTCGGGGCGCCGGGCGCCGGCGCCTCGGCCGACGAGGACGCGCTCACCAAGGCCCAGGCCGAACGGCTGGCCTCACTGGTGGAGGCGGCGTGGGCCACGCTGGACCGGGTGGCGGCGGGGGCGCCGGCGTCGCTGCGCAAGGGGCCGCGCGGTGGCGGGCGTGACCGGGACAAGATGGTCGACCACGTGGTGTCGGCCGAGGCCGGCTATCTGCGCCAGGTGGGGCTGCGGTTCCGGCCGCCGGCCTTCGATGACCGTGGCGCCGTCGCCGAGCTGCGGTCGGCGTTCCTCGATGCCCTGCGGTCGGCACGGGCGCCCATCCCCGAGCGGGACAGGGGGACGCCGTGGCCCTGGCGCTACGCGGCCCGCCGGGTGGCATGGCACGCCCTCGACCACGCCTGGGAGATGGAGGACCGGAGCGGGTAGGCGCCGCTCCGGGGGTGCGTGCGGCTCAGCCCCTGGCGCGTGTGATGCCGGCTTCCTTCAGGACCGAAGGAGGCACGCCGAACTCGCGGAACGTCTGGTAGTCGATGCCCTTGCGAGTGGCGTACTCCCTGCCGCAGCGCACGAAGCCGTCCTTGAGGGCGCTGAGGTCCACGCCGTTGTCGCCTTCGAGGTCCTGGAGCTCGGCCTGCAGGTCGCGCCGGCGCTGCAACAGTTCGAGCCGGCCCACGCCCGTGGCGGTGGCGAGCTCGAACTCCGTCTTCGCCAGCTGCCGGGCCACCGTGTCGGTGGTGCGCTTGCGGCCCCGCGTGGGCTTGTGCTGGTCGAGCGCGGCCAGATAGGTGCGCACCGCCCGGCCCTGCTCCCGGCCCGCGGCCAGGGCCGCCTTGTGCTGATCCGACATCTTGGTGGCCCGCTTGGGTGCAGGCTTTGGCCCGGACGTGGGCGTGGGAGCGACGGCTTTTCGGGGCGGCATTGGCGGAACAATAGAAGTAAACATCGCCTCGGCCAAGTCGCAAGATGGGTGGGCCTCGCCGGCGAGGCCGTATCCCCCATGGAGGGCCCTCCGGCGGGCAGACTTGGGCCTTCCAACCGCGAACCAGGAGCAGGGATGAACCGCAAGGAACTCGTGCATGCAGTTGCCGCCCATACCGGGCTCGAGGCGCGTGATGTCGACAAGGCGCTGAAGGGCACCACCGAGGTGATCGAGGCGGTGGCGGCAAAGGGGGAGCAGATCACCATCTCCGGCTTCGCCAAGTTCGCCCGCGTCGACCGTCCGGCTCGTATGGCGCGCAACCCGGCCACGGGGGCGCCGGTGAAGGTGAAGGCCTCCAAGAAGGCCAAGATCACCCCGCTCAAGGCCTTCAAGGACGCGGTCATGAGCCAGGCGGCGGCACCCAAGCTGGCCAAGGGCGTGTGGCCCCCGGCGCCGGCGGCGGCCAAGAAGGCGCCCGCGGCACGGGCCACCGCGGCCAAGGCGCCCGCGGCACGGGCCACCGCGGCCAAGGCTCCGGCGGCACGGGCCACCGCGGCCAAGGCGCCCGCGGCACGGGCCACCGCGGCCAAGGCGCCCGCGGCCAGGAAGGCGGCGGCGCCGGCGCCGGCTCGGACGACGGCCGCGGCCAAGCGGACGGTGAAGGCTCCCAGCAAGACGGCGGCCTCGGCCCGGAAGGCGCCGGCCAGGAAGCGCTGAGCGGGGTGCCGGCGCCGGTCGGGGTCCCCGGCCGGTAGCCGGCCCGTTCACCGCCGGCGCCCGCCGGCCCCCCACCGCACCACCGAGGAGCCCGAGAACACCACGTGCACGGGGCGCTCGTTCGTCGGGACCTCGAAGCTCACCCATCCCCGGGCGCACTCGCCCGGGGCGAGGCTGGCCTCGGCCAGCGCCGGCTCCCTGGGGCCGAAGCGCGATCGGCCCCGACGGGTCCCGTCGGGCAACTCGACGGAGAACCCGTCGGGCGTCACCCGGGGCGCCCCCCGCCGGCCGGCGCAGATCTCGACCTCGATGGCGCCGTACTCCATGCCCGGGTCGGGCTCGATCGCCCCGGCCGGGACCGGCTGCTGGTAGGTGACGACCTTGACGACGTTCCCGTCCCGGGTGGGAGCGCCCTCGCCGATGAGGAGGGGAGCCGGCCCGGGGTCGGTGCTGGTGGTGGTGGCTGCGGCGGCGGACGAGGAGGTGGTGGGCCGCGCTGCCACGTCCTCCTCCACCGTGGCGGTGCCGGACGTGCAGGCGGGGAGGATCGCCGCGGACACGATCAGCCCGATCAGTCGCCGATGCCGCACCCGTGCTCCCCCGATGAAGGGCACTGATCCTCGCCCACCGGCGCGGATCGTACAGGGCCGACCGTGCCGGCCGTCCGGTCACCGCCAGAGGGCGGCCAGCTCCCCGGTCACGGGGTCGTCCTCCACCACCGTCTCGCCCACGTCGACTGCGTCGAAGGCGGCGCCGGCCGGGCCGAGGAACCGGCTGGGCTGGCCGAACGTGTGGGCGTCGTCCAGCCCGCTGCGGCGCACGTAGTACCGGAGCGGGTAGGAGACGACCAGCGTGTCCCGGGCCCGGGTGAGGGCGACGTAGAGCAGCCGGCGCTCCTCCTCCATCTCGTCGGCCGAGCCGAGGGACATGTCGGACGGGATGTTCCCGTCGGACGCGTGGATGAGGTGCACCACCGGCCACTCGCCGCCCTTGGCGGAGTGGATGGTGGACAGCACCAGGTAGTCGTCGTCGAGGTGGGGCGGGCCGGCCAGGTCGCCGGTCCTGGCCGGCGGGTCGAGGGTGAGCTCGGCGAGGAACCGGCCCCGTGAGCGGTACCCGGTGGCCAGCGACCGCAGGTGCTCGAGGTCGGCCAGGCGCACGGAGGCGGTGCCGGCGTAGCGCCGGGCGAACAGCGCGGCGCAGGCCAGCGCCAGCCGCTCCACCTGGGCCGCCGGCGCCAGGCCGTCGCCGGCGCAGTCGGCCAGCGCCGCCCGCAGCGCGGCCACGTCCCCGGCCGCGGCGGCGGGGAACCTCGGGTGTTCCTCGGCGAGCAGTCGGGTGAGCGCCGTGCCCTCGGCCACCCCCAGCTCGGCGACGAGGCGGCGCGTGGTGGCGGGGCCGACACCGTCGACCAGCGCCAGCACCCGCAGCCAGGCCAGCTCGTCCGTGGGGTTGTCGAGGATGCGCAGCAGGCAGAGCAGGTCCTTCACGTGGGCGCTCTCGAGGAACTTGAGGCCGCCGAACTTCACGAACGGGATGTTGCGCCGGGCCAGCTCCAGCTCCAGCCCGTCGCTGTGGTGGCCGGTGCGGAACAGCACGGCCTGGTGCCGCAGCGCCACCCCGCGCTCGCGCTGCTCGAGCACGCTGTCGCACACGAAGGCGGACTGGGCCAGCTCGTCGGCGCACACGGCGAGGACGGGGCGGGCGCCGTCCGGGCGGCTGGCCCGGAGCTGCTTGGCGTAGCCGGTAGAGGCGGCCGCCATCACCGCGTTGGCGGCGGCCAGGATCGCCGGGATTGAGCGGTAGTTGCGGTCGAGGGTGACGACGTGGGCGCCCGGGAAGCGCTGCGGGAACTCGCGCATGTGGCGGGCCGAGCCCGACCGGAAGCCGTAGATGGCCTGGGCGTCGTCGCCCACCGCCGCCACCCGCACGCCGGGGCCGGCCATGGCCTCCACGATGTCGGCCTGCACGGCGTTGGTGTCCTGGAACTCGTCCACCAGTACGTGGTCGAAGCTCTGGCGCAGCAGGGGGGCGACCGGGGACGAGCCGGCCAGGGCCCGCCAGTACAGGAGCAGGTCGTCGTAGTCCACGACGTTGCGGGCCCGCTTGCGCTCGACGTAGCCGGCGAACACGGCCCGGATGCCGTCGAGGTCGTCCCGGCACCAGGGGTAGGCCCGCTCCACCAGCGGGCCCAGCTGCTCCTGGGCGTTCACGACCGACGAGTAGATGGACGCCAGCGTGTCCTTGCGCGGGAAGCGCCGGCCCTTCTCCCCCAGCCCCAGCTCGTTGCGCACCAGCCCGAGCAGGTCGGCGCCGTCGCCCTGGTCGAGCACGGTGAAGCCGGAGCGCAGCCCCACGGCGGCGCCGTGGCGGCGCAGCAGCCGGTTGGCCACGGCGTGGAACGTGCCACCCCACACCCGCCTGGCCCCGTCGGCCTCGGCCAGCTGCCCGGCCCGGGTGAGCATCTCCCGCGCCGCCCGGCGCGAGAACGTGAGCAGCAGGATGCGCTCGGGCGCCACGCCGGTGGCCAGGAGCCGGGCCACCCGGCAGGCCAGGGTGCGGGTCTTCCCGCTGCCGGCGCCGGCCACCACCAGCAGGTGGCCGCCGTCGTGCAGGACCGCCTCCCGCTGCTCCGGGTTCAGCTCGTCGATCCAGTCGAACACCCGTTCGAGGATAGCGGGAGAAGCGGCCGGCGCCAAGCATCTCCCGGGAACCAGTCAATTTTGAGGGTGGTCATTAGACCTATGTCTAGACAGATGAGGCCATATTGCGTCGAATTGCCTCGTCTGGACACATGACCTATAGGAGTTGAAGTGCCGGACTGTCATTGTCGTTTCTGCACGGCGGCAGCGACGATCCTCCCGGCGAACACACTGGTCGCCTAGGTCGGGAGGGGAGCGAGTGGCGAAACCGACGCCGGCCTCAGGGACACCGTCAATCACAAAGAGGCCACCGTCAGGTGCCCATTCGAAAGGAATATCACGTGCACTTCAGCTTGAAGAAGAAGATCGCCGC
>JBQTJJ010000006.1:0-1711 GCA_052387235.1 Actinomycetota bacterium | reverse complement strand
TGCCAGCTCGGCCGCCATCTCGAAGTTCATGACGTCGCCGGTGTAGTTCTTCACGATGTGCAGGACGCCGGCCCCGCCGTCCACGGCGAGGGTGGCGGCGAGGATCTGGTCGGGCGTGGGCGACGTGAACACCTCGCCCGGGCAGGCCGCGTCGAGCATGCCCCGCCCCACGAAGCCTCCGTGCATGGGCTCGTGCCCCGACCCGCCCCCCGACACCAGCCCGACCTTGCCCATGACCGGCGCGTCCCTGCGGATCACCTGGTAGGGATCGAGCGAGACCCGCACCAGGTCGCCGTGGGCGGCCGCGACCCCCTCCAGCGACTCTCGGACCACGCTGTCCGGAGCGTTGATGAGCTTCTTCACCTCTACCAACCCCTTCCCGGGTGTGTTCCCCCTAACCAGGCCAGACGACGTTGAAAAGCACCGAGCCGAGGATGCCGCCGAGGATCGGGGCGGCGACGGGAATCGCGGCGTACCCCCAGTCGGCGTCGCCCTTCCCGGCGATCGGGAGGACGGCGTGGGCGATACGGGGCCCGAGGTCGCGCGCCGGGTTGATGGCGTACCCGGTCGGTCCGCCCAGCGACAGGCCGAGCGACAGGACCAGGAGGCCGACCAGGAGCGGGACGATGCCGCTCGCCACCGCGCCGTCGCTGATGCCGATGGCGAGGACGCCGACCACCAGCATGGTCGTGCCCAGGACCTCGGTAATGAAGTTGGCAACCGGCTTGCGGATGGCGGGGCCGGTGGAGAAGCAGGCCAGCTTCAGGCCCGGGTCCTCCGTCTCCTCCCAGTGGGCGAAGTACGCGAGCCACACCAGGGTGGCCCCGATGAAGGCCCCGGCGAACTGACCGCCGATGTAGGTGGGCACGTCGCCCCAGGGGAAGTCCCCGGTGGACGCCAGGCCCAGCGTGACCGCCGGGTTGATGTGGGCCCCGCTGAACGGCCCGGCCGCGTAGACCGCGATGGCCACCGCCATGCCCCACCCGAAGGTGATGGTGAGCCAGCCCGCGTTCTGCGCCTTGGACCGGGTCAGGAGCACGGCGGCCACGACGCCGTTCCCCAGCAGGATCAGGATGGCCGTTCCGACCATCTCCGAAACGAAGTTGTTGTCCATCTCAGTTCCTTCCTCCCGTACCAGTCCCAGTAGGCCGCACCGGCGGGCGGGCGGGAAGATCCGTGTGACCCAACCTCGATGGTGCGCGTGCACTACGCCCGGCGTGCGCGCTCGCCGGGGATCAGCGGGGGAAGGCGCTCTCCTCCACCGAGGCCCGGAGGTGGCTGAGGAGGCTGCGCGTGGCCGACTCGGCCGCCCGCCGGGCGGCCAGGGCCGCCACACCGGTGCGCGGAGCGCCGCGCTTCGGGAGGAAACGCCCCTCGATGCTGAGCACTGTGTGGTCGTCGAGGGCACGCACGCGCAGCCACCCCTCGAACTCGGCGAACAGGGCGGCGTAGGCGGTGGTCCGCCAGTGCAGGGGCACGAGCAGGTCGCCGGCCTCGCCGGCGCTCTCACCCGCTTCGAGGCGGTGCCCCCGGCGGCCGGCGGCGCGCCCCGCGCGGGGGCGGCCGAGCAGCGAGAGCCCTGCGGCCTCGCCCTCGTCGCCGGCCAGGCGCAGCAAGGGCGCCATCCAGTCGAGCGGGCGCGTGCGGAGCACGGCTTCCAGCCTCGACGACGGACAGTCGACGAGGAGCTGCTCGGCCAACAAGCCCATGG
>JBQTJJ010000005.1:0-14027 GCA_052387235.1 Actinomycetota bacterium | reverse complement strand
GGGGGTGGGCCGGCGCCGGCCGGCGCCGGCGTGGTGGCCTCGGGCGGGACGGGAGCGCCGGCGCCGGAGGCGGGGCCGCGGGTCGTGGGGGTGGCGGCCGGCGCCGGGCCCGCCACCGCCGCCGGCGCGGTGGTGGTGGCGGCCGACGCGGTGGTGGGCGCCGGCGCCGTGGGCGCGGTGGTGCCCGGCGGCTCCGCCTCGCCGCACACCACCTCGACCGCCACGTACCCGGGGGCGCCACCCCGGCCCCAGATCCAGCCCTCCACGTCGCCGTCGCGCACGGACGTGGCGGAGGCGCCGGCACCCGAGACCCGCAGCGACGTGGTCCCGGCCGGTGCCCGGCTGTAGCTCCAGAAGCGGCCGTCGGGGTCGCAGGTGAGGCACGACTCGTCGCCGGCGCAGCCGGTGCCGCAGAGCGAGCAGACCGCCGCTCCCTTGCCCGGGTAGGCCCGGAACACGGGGTCGACGGCGGCCCGCTGCAGCGCCTCCACGCCGCTGATGGACTCCTCCGCGAACCGCACGCAGACCGTCTTCACCGCCGTGCCGGTGTCGACGATCACCGCGGCCCGGTGCAGCTCGGCGCCGGCGCCGGCCACCGCGGCCACCGCCGCCTCCGCCGGCGCCGGGCCGGGACCGGCGCCGGCCACGGCCCCGCACGCGGCGAGGGCCAGGGCCGCTACGAGCCGGGGCCGGCGGCGCATCCCTACGGCGAGACGCCGACGACCGGTGCGTTGAGCCGGAGCGGCTCCCCGCCCGCCACCGGGGCGCCGGCGGCGAAGCTCCACGTCCGCCCGTCCGCGCCGGCCAGCAGGTAGCCGTCGGCCCGGAACCGGGGCCGCAACCCGACCGTCGCCGTGGCGGCCGGCTGCGGCGCCGCGGTCCCGGCGGACCCGAGGAACCGGGCGTCGCCGAAGGCGAAGACGCCGCCGTCCTTCGCCACCAGCCAGTAGCCCCTGCCCGTGGGGGTGGCGGCGGCCGCCGTCACCGGCTGGCTGAGGGTGAGCGCGCCGGTGCCGCCGAGGTACCGGGCGTCGCCGAAGGCGAACACGCCGCCGTCGGCCGCCACCAGCCAGTAGCCCCTTCCGGTGGGCGTGGGCGCCATGCCCACCACCGGCTGGCGCAGGGTGAGGCCGCCGGTGGAGCCGAGGAAGGCGGCGTCGCCGAAGGCGAACACCCCGCCGTCGGCCGCCACCAGCCAGTAGCCCTGGTTGCCGGGCGTGGCCGCGATGGCGACCACGGGCCGGTTGAGGCGCTGCCCGCCCGTCGACCCGAAGAACCCCGACCGGCCGAAGGCGAACACCCCGCCGTCCGACGCCACCATCCGGTACCCGTCGTCGGGGCAGTGGGCCGGGGCCCGCACCACCGGCACCCAGCGCCGGGACAGGGCCTGCACGGCCTGGGAGGTGGCGAAGGTGTTGACGCCGAAGGTGTCGTTGGGGCTGGCCACATGGCCGTCGGGCGCCTGCCGGGCGGCCAGGGCCCGGGGCGCGGCGGGCCAGCACGACTCGACCCTGCGCCCGGCGGCGGTGAGGCCGAGGATGCCGAGGGCGGTGGCGTTCGGGTCCTCCTCGTCGAAGGCCTCCCAGCCCCCGCCCGGGAGCTGGTTGGCGTCGAGGAAGGCCACGGCCCGCCGCACCGGCTCGCTGTAGGGGTCGACGCCGGCCGCGGCCAGGGCCTGCAGGGCCAGGCCGGTGGTGTCGACGTCGACCTCGTCGTCCTTCGGGTCGCCGGCGAAGTTCCAGCCGCCGTTGGCCTGCTGGGCGGCCAGGACGTAGGCCCGCGTGTCGGCCGCCACCGGGCGCCCCACCAGGCGCTGGGCCACGGCGGCGAACAGGGTGGCGTTGAAGGCGGCGGCCGGCCCGTAGGAGCCGTTGGCGTTGCGGCCGGCGTCCATGCGGGCCACCAGGTCGGCGTTGGCGTCGCCCTGGGGGTTGAACCGGGCCGGGTCGAAGCCGAGGGGCGCCGCCACCAGCACGATGAGCTTGGCCGCCTGCCCGGGCGAGGTGGTGGTCTCGGCCAGGTCGTCGAGGGCATCGAGCGGCGTCCTGCCCCCGTTGACGGTGGCTTGGACCGCGGCCCGGGCCTGGGCCGTGCTCCACGCCGGCCCGGTCTGGGCCGCCTCGGCCAGGGCCAGGGTGGCGTCGGGCGTCTCGAAGCCGGGGAAGCCGGCCGTCTCGAACCCGCCGTCGGGCTGCTGCGCCGATCTCAGGTAGGCGACGGCCCGGGCCTGGTCGAAGGCGGGCCCGGCTGGGGCCTGGGCCAGGGCCGGGACCTCGGGAAGGGCGAGGGCGGGCGCGAGCGCGCAGACGACGATGCCGAGAGCGGCAAGGGGACGGCGGGACATCTCGGGTTCCTCCGTAGGGCCCCGTTCCACGAGGGCCGGCCAGTGCACGGGACGCCGTCGGAATCCGGCGTGCAGGGGCGGGCGTCCTGGCTCCCGGCCCGGAGGCCGGTCACAGTTGCGGGTCAGCGTCGGTCTCGCACCGACTTCCCCCGCCCCCCCTCCGAGGAGGGAGGACCACCGGCGGCATCCGGACCGCCGGCAACCTCTGCCGGCGGCGACTGTACGCGGCACGGCCCGCGGCGTCCACAATGGCGGCGATGCCCGGCCACGCCGATCACTCGCTGCACGCCGTGGCCTGGCTGGTGTGGGCCCTGGCCGCCGCCGCCAGCGTGGAGCTGGCCACCAGCCCGGTGTACGTGGCCCTGGTGGTGGGCGTGGCCTTCGTGGTCTGGTCGGCCCACGCGCGCGACTCGGCCCTCGCCCGCGCCTTCCCGCTGCTCCTGACCGTGGGCGTGGTCTTCGGGCTGGTCCGGGTGGTCCTCACCGCCGCCACCACCCACGCCGGCGGCGACGCCCTGTTCAGCCTCCCCGACGCCACCCTGCCCCGGCTGCTCGGCGGGTTCCGGGTGGGGGGCCCGGTGGAGCTGGCCGTGGTCCTGCAGGCCGCGGCCGAGAGCTTCGCGGTGGTGGGCGTGATGGCGGTGTTCGGGTCCTTCAACGCCGTGGTCTCGCACCACGAGCTCGTGCAGGCGGCGCCGCGCGCCTTCTACGAGCCCGGCCTCGTCCTCACCGTGGCCGTGGCCTTCGTGCCCGCCACCGTGGCCACCGTGGCCCGGGTGCGGGAGGCCGACCGGGCCCGGACCGGGGGCCGGGTGGTGCGGCGGGGCCGCCTGGTGCGCCTCGTCGTCCCGGTCCTCGAGAGCGCGCTGGAGCGGGCCCTGCTGCTGGCCGAGTCGATGGACGCGCGGGGGTTCGCGTCGGCCGGCGCCGGCGGTGCCGACCGGGCCGCCGGGTGGTGCGTGCTGGCCGGGCTGGCCGCCATGGGCGGGGCCTTCGTGGCGCTGGTGGGGCGGGCCCGGGGTCCCGCGGTGGCGCTGGGCCTGGTGGCCATCGCCGCCGTCGCGGCCGCCGTGGCCGTCACCTCCCGGCGCTCGCCCCGGGCGCGCTACCGCCCCCGGCGCATGGCCCGGGCCGACTGGGTCGTGGTGGCCGTGTCGCTGGCCGCCCCCGCTGGCCTGGCCGCGCTCGCCCTCGCCGGCGACGACACCCTCACGTGGACGGCGAGCCCCCTCGTGGTGCCCGGCTTCTCGCCGCTGGCGGCGCTGAGCCTGGCCGCCCTCACCGTCCCGGCCTGGCGCCCGCCCCCGCCCGCCCCGCAGGCGCAGCCGATCGTGCGCGCCGCATGACGCCGGCGCTGCCGGCGCCGGCGCTCGACTACCGCTCGGTGGGCTTCGCCTACCCCGGGGGCGACCCCGTCCTGGCCGGCGTCGACCTCGCGGTGCGGGCCGGCGAGGTCCTGCTGGTGGCCGGGCCGTCGGGGTCGGGCAAGAGCACGCTGCTGCGCTGCGCCAACGGCCTCGTGCCCCACGCCAGCGGCGGCCGTTTCCGGGGCGAGGTCGTGGCCCTCGGCCGCTCCACCCGGTCGCACCCGCCCCGGCGCCTGGCCGACGTGGTGGGCTTCGTGCACCAGGACCCCGAGGCCCACTTCGTGGTCGACCGGGTGGAGGGCGACATCGCCTTCGTCCTCGAGAACCTCGGCGTGGACCCGCCGGCCATGCGGCGCCGGGTGGAGGAGGTCCTCGACGCCCTCGGCATCGCCCATCTCCGGGACCGCTCGCCCGGCACCCTGTCGGGAGGCGAGCAGCAGCGCTGCGCCATCGCCGGCGCGCTGGCGGCCGGGCCCTCGGCGCTCGTCCTGGACGAGCCCACGTCCCAGCTCGACCCCCAGGGCGCCGAGGACGTGCTGGCGGCCGTGGCCCGCCTCAACACCGAGCTCGGCACCACCGTGGTCCTGGCCGAGCACCGGCTGGAGCGGGCCGCCCCCCTGGCCGACCGGGCCCTGCTGGTGGGCGGGGCCGGCGTCCCGCGGCCGGGGGAGGTCGGCGCCGTCCTGGCCGGCTACGCCGGCGCTCCCACCGTGGTGCGCCTGGGCCGGCTGCTGGGCTGGGACCCGCCGCCCCTCACCGTGCGCGACGCCCGCCGCCTGGTGGCGGAGCGGGGGCCGGCCGGCCTGGCCCCGCCGGCGCCGCCGGCCGCCGCGCCGGGGGACGTGGTGGTGTCGGCCCGGGGCCTGGCCGTGGCCCTGGGTGGGCGGACCGTGCTGCGCGGCGTCGACGTCGAGGTCCGGGCCGGCGAGGTGGTGGCGCTGCTGGGCCGCAACGGCTCGGGCAAGACCACGCTCCTGCGCTGCCTGGCGGGACTGCTCGATCCCGCCTCGGGCCGGGTGCAGCGGCGGGGCCGGGTGGCCTACGTCCCCCAGGACCCCAACGCCCTCCTGCTCGGCCCCACCGTGCGGGCCGACGTGGCCACCACCCCCCGCCTGCTGGGCCGGCGCGACGACGGCGCCGTGGACGAGTGGCTGGCCGCCCTGGACCTGTCCGCCCTCGCCGGCCGCCATCCCCGCCAGCTGTCGGCCGGCGAGCGCCAGCGGGTGGCGGTGGCGGCGGTGGCGGTGGGGCGCCCCGACGTCCTGCTGCTGGACGAGCCCACCCGCGGCATGGACGCGCCGTCGCGCGCCGCCCTGGAGCGGGCCCTGGGCCGGGTGGCGGCCGGGGGCGGGGCGGCGGTGCTCGCCACCCACGACGTGGAGCTGGCGGCCCGGTGCGCCACCCGGGTGGTGGTGCTGGGCGACGGCGACGTGGTGGCCGAGGGTCCCAGCCGCACCGTCCTGGCCGGCTCCCTGTTCGCCCCCCAGGTCCTGCGGGTCCTGCCGCCGTTCCTCACCGTGGAGGAGGTGGCCGGCGCACTCGGTCCGGAGGCGACATGAGCGCCACCCCGCCCCGGCTGTGCGGAAGGGCCCGGCCCGTCGGGGTCTACGCCCTCGTGGTGCTGGTGGGCGCGGCCGCCTTCCTCTACCCGTTCTGGCTGCCCGGTGACGCCCTGCCGTCCACCGCCCACGCCGGCGACGCCCCGCTCGTGGCCGCGGCGGTGGGCGTGCTGGTGGTGGCCGCCGTCACCCTCGAGCTGCGCCGGGGGTCCATGAACGGCGCGGCCGTGGCCGTGCTCGGCGTGCTGTCGGCCACGGCCGGCCTGCTGCGGCTGGTGGACCTGCCCGGCGGCGGGAGCGGGATCTTCTTCCTCGTGGTGCTGGCCGGCGCCGCCTTCGGGGCCCGGTTCGGCATGCTGCTGGGCCTGTGCGCCATGGCCACGTCGGCCGTGCTCACGGGCGGGGTGGGGCCGTGGCTGCCGTTCCAGATGCTCACCCTCGGCTGGATGGGCGGCGCCGCCGGCCTGGCCGGCCTGGCCACCCGCCACCTGCCGTCGCGGGTCGAGGTGGCGGCCCTGGCCGCGGTGGGATGGGCCTGGGGCTTCGTGTTCGGCGCCGTGATGAACCTGTGGTTCTGGCCCTTCGCCATCGGGCAGGGCCCGCTGTCGTGGGAGCCGGGGATGTCGTTCGGCGCCACCCTGTCGCGCTACTGGTCGTTCTACGTCGCCACGTCGCTGGCCTGGGACGCCGCCGCCGCACTGGCCAACGCCGTGCTCATCCTGCTCACGGGCCGGGCCCTGCTGGCGTCGATGCGGCGGGTGGCGTGCCGGCTGGACCCTGTGGTGGAGCTGGAGGACGCCCCCGACCCCGGCCCCGGACGCGACGGAGGCGCCCTCGTCGTCGAGGGCGCCTCCGCGGGGTGAGTGGGTGGGTGGGCTAGGCGGCCCGCACGTGCGACCGGCGCTGGTGGCGCACCTCGGGCTCCTCGCCGTCGGACGAGCCCAGCCAGGCGAAGCCGGCCCGCCAGACGCTGGTGGCGCCCGCCACGGTGAGGCCGGTGAGGAAGGTCCCCATCCAGTCCTCCCGGAGGGCGACGGCCCAGCCGTCGAAGAGCGAGAAGTCGATGGCGAAGGCGCCCGCCACGGCCAGGACCATCGTGAGCAGGCCGTGGAACCTGGTCGAGTCGGGTGCCAGGTCCTCGAGCACGTCGACGAACTTGAACAGCGCCAGCCCCAGGAGCAGGGTCACGGCGAAGGTGTACATGGTTGCTTCCTCCTGACGGGAGGTCGTGGTGTCCCGTCGCATGGTTGGACCGTGGGAGTGGGCGTCGGGTAACACGTCTACGGTTGCGAAGTGCGCGCCAGGGTCCCCGCCTCCTCCGCCAACCTGGGCCCGGGTTTCGACACCCTCGGCCTGGCCCTGGGGCTGTACGTCGAGGTCGAGGTGGCCGAGGCCGACGCCCTGTCGGTGCGCACCGAGGGGGAGGGCTCCGAGCTCCCCGCCGACGGGTCGCACCTGGCGGCCCGGGTGGCCACCGCCGTCGCCGGCCACGACCGGCTCGCCATCACCGTGCGCTCGGACATCCCGGTGGGGCGGGGCCTCGGGTCGTCGGCGGCGCTGGCCGCGGCCGCGGCCGCGGCCGCCGGCGCGCCGGACCCGCTGGCCGTGGCCACCGAGGTGGACGGTCATCCCGACAACGCCGCCGCGTCGGTGCTCGGTGGGCTGGTGACGTCCAGCACCGTCGACGGTGCGCCGGTCGCCCGCCGCCTCCCGCTCGACCCCGGGCTGGCGTTCGTGGTCCTGGTGCCGGAGCGCCGGCTCCCGACGGAGGAGGCCCGGCGGGCCCTGCCGGCGTCGGTGCCGCACGCCGACGCCGCGTTCAACCTCGGGCGCCTGGGCCTGCTGGTGGCCGGGCTGGCCGACCGCCGGCTCCTGCTGCCGGCCGCCACCGAGGACCGGCTCCACCAGGGTCAGCGTGCCGCCCTGTTCCCCGAGGCGCCGGGCCTGCTCGAGGGCCTGGTGGGGGCGGGGGCGCTGGCGTCGTGCTGGTCGGGCGCCGGCCCCAGCCTGCTGGCCCTGTGCGACGCCGCCGCCGCCCCGGCCGTGCGGGCCGCGGGGGAGGACCTGCTGGCGCGTGCCGGCGTCGAGGGCCGGGCCCTGCACCTGGCGCCCGACCTCGACGGGCTCGTGGTCACCGGACCCGGCAGGGACCTGGGCTAGCGTCTCCGGATGGCCATGTACGAGGGTTACTGCGTCAAGTGCAGAGAGAAGCGCGAGTTCGACGGGCAGGAGGTCGAGATGGCCAACGGCCGTCGGGCCGCCCAGGGCACCTGCCCCAACTGCGGGACGAAGATGAACCGCATGCTGGGCAAGCAGGCCTGAGAAGACCTCCCGGCACCAGGTCGCCGGCGTGCCCTCCAGCCCGTCGCGGGACCTGACGGCCCTTCCCAACCCGCATCCGGGGAGGGACTACGAGGTCCGGTGCCGGACGCCGGAGTTCACGTGCGTCTGCCCGGTCACGGGGCAGCCCGACTTCGCCACCGTCACGATCCGCTTCGTGCCGGACGCCAGCATCGTCGAGCTCAAGTCGCTGAAGCTCTACCTGTGGAGCTACCGGGACGAGGGGGTGTTCCACGAGGACGTCACCAACCGGATCCTCGACGACCTTGTCGCGGCCATCGCGCCGCGCCGCATGACGGTCACCACCGAATGGCTGGTGCGGGGGGGCATCACCACCACCGTCGAGGCGTCCGTCCCCTGAGCGGGCCGCCGGGGCTGGCCGCCACCGAGGCCGCGCTCGAGCGCGGCGCGGAGGAGGGCCGCCACGTGGGCGCCCAGCTGGCGGTGTGGTCCGGCGGCCGGACCGCCGATGTGGCCACCGGTCTGGCCGGGCCCGGCCGCCCCATGGCCGCCGACACCCTGCTGCCGTGGTTCTCGGCCACCAAGCCCCTCACCGCCGCGGCCGTGCTCCAGCAGTGGGAGCGTGGCCGTCTCGACCCCGACGACCCGGTGGCGGCCCACGTCCCCGAGTTCGGTGTGGCGGGCAAGGAGCGGGTGACGCTGCGCCACCTGCTCACCCACACCGCCGCCCTGGCCGCGACGGCGGGCGACGGGGACTGGGACGCGACGCTGGCCACGGCCTGCGCCTCCCCGCTGCGGGAGGGCTGGGTGCCGGGCCGGCGGGCCGCCTACTCGCCCCGGCTCGGCTTCCACGTGCTGGGCGAGGTGGTCCGCCGCTGCGACGGGCGGGACTTCGACGCCTACGTCGCCGAGGAGCTGTTCGAGCCGCTCGGCATGGCCGACTCGTGGCTGGCCCTGACCCCGGAGCGCTACGCCGCCTACGGCGAGCGCATGGGCGTGCTGCACGACACCAGCGGCGACGAGGCCCGGCCCATCCCGTCCCTGGCCGGCGCCGGCGGGTTCGCCGGCGTGCGGCCGGCCAGCAGCGGCGTCGGCCCCGCCGCCGACCTGCTGCGCTTCCTGGTCGCCCTGCTGGGCAAGGGCGAGCTGGAGGGCGTGCGGGTGCTGTCGCCGCAGACGGTGGACACCATGTGCGCCCGCCACCGGGCCGGGCTGGAGGACGAGACGTTCGGCGCCGTGATCGACTGGGGCCTGGGCGTGATGGTGAACTCCTGGCACTACCTCCGCCGGCCCGCCCCCTACGGCTACGGCGACTCGGCCTCGCCCCGCGCCTTCGGCCACGGCGGCAGCCAGTCGTCCCTCGCCTTCGCCGACCCCGACGCCGGCGTGGCCGCGGTGGTCGTCTTCAACGGCATGGCCGGCGAGGCCGTGCACCAACGCCGCCTCCGGCCCGTGGTCAACGCCCTCTACGACGACCTGGGGCTGGCCCCGCCGTCGTCCCCGGCCGTTCCCGAGTAAATAGCTCGCCATTCTGGCGAGCTATTTACTCGGGAGCGGGGTCACAGGTGGGTGGCGGCGGCCTGCTGGACCGCTGCGACGATCGGGTCCCACTCGGCGCCGGCGGCGCGGGTGACGGTGACGAAGTCGTTGACGCCGAAGATGGCGGCCACGCCGGGTACGGCGAAGACCTCCCTGGCGAAGGGGTGGGACTCGGCGTCGGCGGCGCTGTTGCAGCTGAGCGTCGACTCGAGCGTGGTGTCGAGCTGGAAGCGCAGGGCGTTGGGGTTGGGCGAGGGGGACGGGACGGCGGTGGCCATGGGCCGATCGTAGCGATCGCCGGCGCCGGGGCCCGGCCGGGGGGGCGGGCGGTACATTGCCTGTATGGGAGGGCGTTACTGGGTCGAGACCCTCGGCTGCCCGAAGAACCAGGTGGACTCGGACAAGCTGGTGGGCACGCTCGCGGCCGACGGCATGGCGCCGGCCGCGTCCCCTGCCGACGCCGACGTGGTGGTGGTCAACACCTGCGCCTTCATCGACGCGGCCCGCAAGGAGTCGGTCGACACCATCCTGGCCCTGGCCGGCGCCAAGGCCGACGGGGCCCGCCTGGTGGTCACGGGCTGCATGGCCGAGCGCTACGGGGACGAGCTGGCCGAGGCCCTGCCCGAGGCCGACCTGGTGGCCGGGTTCGGCGTGCCGGTCACCCTCGGGGCCCGGCCCGATGCGGCCCGGCTCGACCTGCTGAACCTGCCCCGGCCGCCGGCCGCCGCGCCCTGGGCCTACGTCAAGGTGGCCGAGGGCTGCGACCGCAAGTGCGGGTTCTGCGCCATCCCCTCGTTCCGGGGCCGCCAGCGGTCCCGCCCGGTGGCGTCGATCCTCGAGGAGGTCGACGCCCTCGGGGTGCAGGAGGTGGTCCTGGTGGCCCAGGACCTGGCCTCCTACGGCAGGGACGTGGAGGGCCTGGGGGCCGGCGCCATCGTGCCGCTGGTGGAGGCGGTGGCGGCACGGGTGGCCCGCACCCGCCTGCTCTACCTCTACCCGTCGGACCTCACCGACGCCCTGGTGGACGCCATCGGCGCCACCGGCGTGCCGTACTTCGACCTGTCCCTGCAGCACGCGTCCCGCCCCCTGCTCCGGCGCATGCGCCGGTGGGGCGACGGCGGCCGCTTCCTGGACCGCATCGCCACCATCCGCCGGCGCTGGCCCGAGGCCGCCTTCCGGTCCAGCTTCATCGTCGGCTACCCGGGCGAGACCGAGTCCGACCACGACGAGCTGTTGCGCTTCCTGGACGAGGCCCAGGTCGACTGGTGCGGCTTCTTCGCCTACAGCGAGGAGGCCGGCACCCATGCCGCCGGCCTCGACGGCGCCGTGCCGGCCTCGCTGGTGCGCGAGCGCCTGGCCGAGGCGGGCGAGCTGCAGGACGCCATCACCGCCGGCCGGCGCTCGGCGCTGGTGGGGTCGAAGGTGGACGTGCTGGTCGACCGGCCGGGCGAGGGCCGCAGCCACCGGGAGGCGCCCGAGATCGACGGCGTGGTGCGGGTGCCGGCCCGGCTGGCGGTGGGCACGGTGGCCACGGTCCTCGTCACGGGGGCCGAGGGGCCGGACCTCGAGGCCGAGGCGGCGTAGGAGCCGCCCGGTGTCCGCCATCCCCTTCGGTCCGTCGGCGCTGGCCACCCCGGCCAACGCCGTGTCCATCGCCCGGGTCCTGGTGACCCCGGCCCTGCTGGCCATCATCCTCGACGGCGGGGCGTCGTGGCCGGCGCTGCTGTTCTGGACCGTGCTGTGCCTCACCGACTGGGTCGACGGCTACCTGGCCCGCCGCCAGGGCGTCACCCGCTCGGGCGCCTTCCTCGACCCGCTGGCCGACAAGTTCCTGGTGCTCGGGGCCCTGTTCGCCCTGGTGGCCGAGGACGTGTTCTGGTGGCTGCCGGTGGCGCTCATCACGGTCCGGGAGGTGGCGATCAGCGTCTACCGCACGTGGATGGGCCGGCGGGGCGTCACCATCCCGGCCCGGTGGTGGGCGAAGGTGAAGACGGTGGTCCAGCAGGTGGCGGTGGCCTTCGCGCTGTTCCCGGTCGCCACGGACACGCCGGTGCTGGCCGAGGCCACGCTGTGGGCGGCGGTGGCGCTGTCGCTGGTCACCGGGGCCCAGTACCTGCTCGACGCCCGGCGGGTGGCGGCCGAGCAGCTGGCGCCGCCCGGCGATGCGGTGTGAGATCGTCGCCGTCGGGACCGAGCTGCTCCTCGGCCAGACGGTGGACACCAACTCGGCCGGGCTCTCGCAGCGGCTGGCGGCGGCCGGGATCGACTGCCACTTCCACACCACGGTGGGGGACAACGTGGCGCGCATCGCCTCGGCCCTGCGCACCGCCCTCGAGCGGGCCGACGCCGTCATCGTCTGCGGCGGGCTGGGCCCGACCCACGACGACGTCACCCGCGAGGCCGTCGCGGAGGTCATGGGGGTGGCGCTCGAGCGCGACGGCGCCGTGCTCGAGCGCATCCGCTCGTACTTCGCGGCGCGGGGGCGGGAGATGGCCGCGAGCAACTGCCGCCAGGCCGACGTCCCCCGCGGGGCCACCGTGATCCCCCAGACGCGGGGCACCGCCCCCGGCCTGATCTGCCCGGTGGGCGAGGGCGTCCTCTACGCCGTGCCGGGCGTTCCCGGGGAGCTGGCGGAGATGGCCGAGCGGGCCGTGATCCCGGACCTGTCGGCCCGGGCCGGCACCCGGTCCACCATCGTGTCGCGGGTGGTGCGCACGTGGGGCCTGGCCGAGTCGACGCTGGCCGAGCGGGTGGCCCCCCGGATCGAGGCGCTGGACGAGGCCGGCAACCCCACGCTCGCCTTCCTGGCCGGTGGCGTGGAGGGCATCAAGATCCGCATCACGGCCAAGGCCCCGACGCGGGAGGAGGCGCTGCGGCTGGTGGAGGCCGAGGACGTGGAGCTGCGGGCCATCCTCGGCACCATGGTCTTCGGCGTCGACGACGACACCATGGAGGCGGCGGTGGGGGCGTTGCTCGAGGACGCCGGCCTCTCGCTGGGCCTGGCCGAGTCCATGACGGGCGGCCTGGTGGCGTCGCGCCTGGTGAACGTGGAGGGGTCCAGCGGGTGGTTCCGCGGCTCCGTCGTCGCCTACGACTCGGACGTGAAGTTCGACGTGCTGGGCGTCCGCAGGGGGCCGGTGGTGTCGGAGGAGGCGGCGGCCCAGATGGCGGCGGGCGCGGCCAAGGTGCTGGGCGCCGACGCGGGCCTGTCGGTCACGGGCGTGGCCGGCCCGGCCGAGCAGGAGGGCCGGCCCGTCGGCACGGTGTTCTTCGGCCTCCACCTGGACGGCGCCACCGAGGTGGTGCACCGCCGCCTGCCCGGCGACCGGGACCGGGTCCGCCAGCTGGCCGCCATCTCCATGCTCGACCTGCTCCGCCTCCGCCTGCTGGCGCGGCTGGAGCCGGGGGGGTGAGCAGGTGGCGCCGGCGCCCCGCGCCGGCGGCCCGGCCGGCGGGGGTGCTGGAGTGGGTGCTCGACGGGGTGGCCCTGGTGCTGCGGGCGCTGGGCGGCCGGCGCCGGCGCTGAGCGGGGTGCGGCTCTTCGTGGCGGTGTGGCCGCCGGCGCCGGTGGTGACGGCCCTGGCCGGCGTGGTCGAGGCGCTGCGCCGGCGGGACGGGAGCGGGCAGCTGCGGTGGACGGAGCCGGCGCAGTGGCACGTGACCCTGCGCTTCCTGGGCCGGGCCGACGTCGACGTCGCCACCGCCGCGTACCGGGCCGTGGCCCCCGCCGCCGTGCCGGTGGAGGCCCGCCTCGGGCCGGCCACGGGCCGGTTCGGGCGGCGGGTGCTCCACGTCCCCGCGTCCGGCCTGGAGGGCCTGGCCGCCGCCACCGTGGCCGCCACCGCCGGCGTGGGGGACGCACCGCAGGACCATGGCTTCGCCGGCCACCTCACCCTGGCGCGGGCCCGGCCGCGGGGCGGGGTGGACCTGGCGCCGCTCGCCGGCGTGGCCGTGTCGGGCCGGTGGGAGGTGGCCGAGCTGACCCTGGTGGCCAGCGTCACCGGGACGGCCGGCGCCCGCTACGAGGTGCTGGCCTCGCTGCCGGTGGGCCGACCGCCGGGGGAGCAGGGTCCGGCCCCCGGACCCTGACCTGCACGAAAGCCGCCGATGGCCCGAGAGGGTCCTTGTCCGAACACCCGTTCGCAATTACACTGGCGGAACTTCATCGATGTCAGTGTCACACCCTCTCCGTAGGGTGCCTCCACGACGGGAACCAACGACAAGAGGGGAGCTCCCAATGGAGCGAGAGACCGCACTCGACGTGGCACTGGGCCAGATCGACAAGCAGTTCGGCAAGGGCTCGGTCATGCGGATGGGCGACCGGCCCGCCATGAACATCAGGGCCATCCCCACCGGGGCCATGGCCCTCGACCTCGCCCTCGGCGTGGGCGGCCTGCCCCGGGGCCGCATCGTGGAGGTCTACGGCCCGGAGTCCTCGGGCAAGTCCACCCTGGCCATGCACGTGGTGGCCGAGGCCCAGCGCAACGGCGGCATCTGCGCCTACATCGACGCCGAGCACGCCATGGACCCGCAGTACGCGAAGGCCATCGGCGTCGACATCGACGAGCTGCTCATCTCCCAGCCCGACACCGGGGAGCAGGCGCTGGAGATCGCCGACACGCTCATCCGCTCCGGCGCCCTCGACATCCTCGTCATCGACTCCGTCGCCGCCCTCGTGCCGAAGGCCGAGATCGAGGGCGAGATGGGCGACAGCCACGTCGGCCTCCAGGCCCGCCTCATGTCGCAGGCGCTGCGCAAGCTCACCGCCAACCTCAACAAGTCGAAGACGATCTGCATCTTCATCAACCAGCTGCGCGAGAAGATCGGCGTCATGTTCGGCTCGCCCGAAACCACTCCCGGCGGCCGGGCCCTGAAGTTCTACTCCTCGGTACGACTGGACATCCGCCGGATCAGCTC
>JBQTJJ010000004.1:0-15325 GCA_052387235.1 Actinomycetota bacterium | reverse complement strand
GGCGGGGCGGGCCGGCCCTGGGGGTGCGGTCGGCCCTGTGGGGGTTGGGCGGCCGGCCCTGCTGGCCGGCGCCCCGGCGCGTCCGGGGAGCCGCTCCCTGATGGGACCAACGGCCCTCCCGGTGGGACCCTCGCCCCTGGGCGGGACGGATGCCCTCCGTCACGCTGGCGCCATGAGCACGGTCATCGACACCCCGGCCCCGTCCACTCCCGAGTCCCCCCGTCCCGGCGGCGCCCCCCCGCCCCGGCCGCCCGCCGGCCGGCCCGGAGGGGGCGCCCGCCGGGACGGGCTCCTCGTCGTCGTCTACGTCCTGGCCGCCATGGCGCTGCTGTCCAGCATGGTGGCCGTCGGGCTGGCGGTGCGGGCCGTCGACGAGGCCGGCGACGACGCCGCTCCTGCAACCGGCGCCGCCGAGGGGGCGCCGACGTCCACCGCCGTCACGCTGGCCGATCTGTCGATCCGGCCGGCGGTGGTGGAGGTCGCGGCGGGGGGCGTCCTCGAGGTGACCAACAGCGGGGCCATCCGGCACGACCTGATGATCGAGGGCGAGGACCTCGCCGTCGACCTGCTCGACCCGGGTGCGTCCGGCACCCTGGACCTGAGCGGTCTGGAGCCCGGCTCCTACGTGATGTTCTGCGGCGTCCCGGGCCACCGGGCCGCGGGCATGCAGGCCGAGCTCGAGGTGCTGGCGGGCGGCACAGCCACCGCCGGCACCATGGACCACGCCGCCGGTGGGCCGATGACGGCCGACGAGATGGACGAGGTCATGGCCGCCACCACCAAGGCCTTCCCGGCCGCCACCGAGGGCAAGGGCGCGCAGCTGCTGGCCCCCACCGTGCTGGCCGACGGGACCAAGCAGTTCGACCTGACCACCAGGATCGTCCAGTGGGAGGTCGAGCCCGGCAAGCGGGTCGAGGCGTGGACCTACAACGGCACGGTCCCGGGGCCGACCATCAAGGTGGATCCGGGCGACAAGGTGAGGGTGGTGCTCGAGAACGAGCTGCCCGAGTCGACCGTCATCCACTTCCACGGCATCGACATCCCCAACGCCCTGGACGGCGTGCCCGACATCACCCAGCCGCCGGTGAAGCCGGGCCAGTCCTACACCTACGAGTTCACGGCCCAGGACACGCCGGCCGTGGCCATGTACCACTCGCACCACAACGCGGCCAAGCAGGTGTCGAACGGGCTGGCCGCCGCCTTCCTCGTGGGATCGGAGCCCGTCCCGGCCGGGGTGCACGTCACCCAGGAGCACGTGATGATGCTCAACGACGCCGGCACCATCGGGTACAGCCTCAACGGCAAGTCGTTCCCGGCCACCGAGCCCTACGTGGCCGAGCGGGGCGAGTGGATCCAGGTCCACTACATGAACGAGGGCGTCATGGCCCACCCGATGCACCTGCACGGGCTGGCCCAGACGGTGATCGCCAAGGACGGCTACCCGGTCCCCCAGCCCTACAGGGCCGACACCGTGATGGTGGGGCCGGGCGAGCGCTACACCGTGCTCGTGCAGGCCACCGCACCCGGGACCTGGGCCTGGCACTGCCACATCCTCCCCCATGCCGAGCGGGAGACGGGCATGTTCGGGATGGTCACCGCCCTGATCGTGTCGTGAAGGACTGCGAGTCAACTGGGTGAGTGAAGGGGCGTCGCCCCTTCCGAGCAGGTAGTCGACACGCAGGCCCTCAGCGGGGCCTGGCCGGCCTGCACCGGCGGGGTCAGGCCGGAGGGCCGAGCGGCAGCACGGTCCCACCGGCCACCGTCCGCCGGGCGCTGGTGGTCTGCACCACGCCGGCATCGTCGACATGGACGGTGGTGTTGTCGCACCCGCCGGCGGCCCGGGACTGGTAGTTGACCGACAGGCCCCGTGGCAGCACCCGATCCCCGCCACCGGTACGGCCCTCCAGCCCGGACCAGCGCACCGCCACCGACGGGTCGTCGCAGCGGGCGAAGACCTCGGACCACACGACTGGCCCCACCAGCGTGTCGCCGCCGCCGTCGAGGTGACGGATGACGGTGCTCTGCCCCGCCTCCAGATCGGTGACCTCGCCCTGCCAGTGGCCGGGCCGGTCGGGCGACGGCGACACCCGCAGCCGGTAGGGGCGGCCCGGGTGCCACGGGTAGTCGCGGGTGTTGGGGTCGTCGGGCGTGCTGGGCAGGTCCGACGCGGTGCCCCGGAGGAGGGAGCCGTCCGGGGCGTACCCGCCCCAGTTCACCGCCGTCCCGCCGGCGTGGCGCCGGTTCCACTGCAGGCCCACGTGGGCACCCCCGCCGGCGCCGGCGCCGGCGAACCCCACCTGCAGGGCCCAGAAGTACAGGCTGTCCACCGCCGGCGGCACCAGGACCTCGAGGACGGCCACCACCTCCACCAGGGTTCCGCCCGGCGGCAGCAGCCAGGTGAGGTGGAACGACGAGGCGCCGTTGGCCGACGTGGGCCGGCCCCGCAGGCGGGGGCGGTCCCGCCCGGGCCACGGGAACGAGGGCACCCGGCCCGCTCAGTCCACGGCGGCGGCCAGCAGGCGCGAGACCACCAGGGAGCCGGCGATGATCGCCAGCAGCACGGGCCGGGAGCGCCGGGGCAGCGACCGCCACGAGACCAGGGTGCCGAGGAGGTCACCGGCGTCGGCCAGCCCGCCCGCCTCCATCCAGCCCCGCGCCGGGGCGCCGTGGCGCATGGCCAGGACGGGGCCGAGGCCGAGGGCGACGTCACGCGCCCCGAGCGACCGGGCGAAGAGGCGGACCGCCGGGCGCCGTGCCTCGGCGTCGCCCACCCAGGGCGCGGACGGGAGCCGGGGCGCCAGGATGGCCGTGACCCCCAGCCCGATCCGCCCGTAGGAGAGAAGCCGGGCGTACCGCCGCGCGTCGTCGGGTCGCATGGGTGGCGAGTATCGGCGCCTCGTCGCCGTTCGGCAAGGGCGGCGCCCCGGCGCGGGGGCGCAGCCGGCCGGCGTCCTCAGTCCCTCCGCTCCACGCGCCGGCGCTGGGGCCCCACGGTGGCGACCGGGTCGGAGGCCGACTCGAAGCCGGCCTCGAACACCGCCAGCCGGGTGAGCAGGCTCCCCGCCGCCAGGAGCACGCCGGCCGGCACCGCCGCCGCCCGCCGGCGGGCGGCCAGGGTCAGCACGGCGCCGGCGGTGGTGGCGGCCCGCGCCGCCCGCGCCAGCCCCGCCGCCTGCCCGCTCCGGTACGGCCCGGCCGCCGGACCGAGGTGCGCCTCCATGGCGCGGGTGGCACGCAACTCCCCCGCCGCCCCCAGCAGCGCCAGCCGCCGGGCCGGGCGTGCGTCCGGCGCCGGGGTGAGGGCCATGGCCACGCCGCCGGCGGCGGCGGCCGAGCTGGCCGCGAAGACGAAGGGAAGGTGGCGGCCGGCGTCGTGCCAGGCCGGGATGGCGGTGTCGGCGACCAACACCGCGGTGTACGTGGTCATGGCCGGGCCCAGCACGCCGGCGACCGTGCCGCACGTGCGCCCGAGCCGCGGGAGGAGCCCGGTGAGCCCGCTCAGGCCCGCTCCGACCGAGGCGGGGGCGAATGCCGACAGGATCCAGGTGCCCACGCTCATGGGGGACGTGGGCTTCACCACCCGCAGCATGTTGAGGAACCGGGCCGGGCGCCCGAGGTCGGCCACCAGGAGGGGGCCGGCGGCGGCCGCCCCGGCGAGGGACGCCATGCCGGCCGAGCGGGCCAGGCGATCGTTGCCGGCGCGGCGGGCGGCCACGGCCAGCGTGGACGAGGCCCCGGCCAGACCACCGCAGAAGAAGTAGATCGGGACCAGGGGCTTCCACACCGGCGCCTTGAGGACCGGCTGCCCGTAGTACGAGGCCGTCACCGCCGGCGCCCCAGGAAGGCGGTGGCCACCGCCCCGGCCAGGGCGAGGGCGGCGGCCCCGGCCGAGCGCCACATGGCGGGGACGTCCCTGGTCGTCACCACCGGGTCGGGCGGCAGGCCGTAGACCTCGGGCTCGTCGAGGAGCAGGAAGAAGGCGCCGAAGCCCCCGACGCCGTCGTCCGGGTCGGCGCCGTAGAGGCGGGCGCCGGGGACCTCGGCCTCCCGGAGCAGCTCGAGGCGGCCCGCGGCCCGCTCCCGGAGCGCGTCCAGGGGTCCGTACTGGATGGACTCGGTGGGGCAGGCCTTGGCGCACGCCGGCACCAGGCCGGACTTCAGCCGGTCGTAGCAGAGGGTGCACTTCCACACCCGGCCGTCGCCCTCCCGCTTGTCGATCACGCCGAACGGGCAGGCCGGGACGCAGTAGCCGCAGCCGTTGCAGATGTCCTGCTGCACCACCACCGTCTCGAACTCGGTGCGGAACAGGGCGCCGGTCGGGCACACGTCGAGGCACGCGGCCTCGGTGCAGTGCTTGCACACGTCCGACGACATGAGCCAACGGACGCCGGCAGTGCCGGTGTCCGGCCGTGACGGGTCGGGCGGTGGGCGGCCGGCGCCGGAACCATGCGGGGCGGATGCCGGAGGGGCGGAACCGGTCCGATCGGGCTGCTCCACGAACGCCACGTGGCGCCACGCGTCGGCGCCGAGGCGGCCGGTGTTGTCGTACGACGTGGCCAGGAACTCGAGCCGGCCGCCGGGCACGCCGTTCCACTCCTTGCACGCCACCTCGCACGCCTTGCAGCCGATGCACACGCTGGTGTCGGTGAAGAAGCCCATGCGGGTCACGGTCGCGATCTCCGTCCGGGCCGGATGTCGCAGGTCGCGGCCTTGACCTCCTGGATGTGCACGTTGGGGTCGAGGGCCAGGCCGAACAGGTCGTTGGCCACGTCGCCGGTGGACAGCCCCTTCCAGCCCCAGTGCCACGGCAGCCCGACCTGGTGGACGAGGCGGCCCTGGACCTGCAGCGGCGGCACCCGGTCGGTCACGAGCACCCGCGCCTCCACCGATCCCCGGCTGGAGCCGATGGTGGCCCAACCCCCGTTCTCCAGGCCCCGCTCGGCCGCCAGCTCGGGGCTGACCTCGCAGAACAGCTCGGGCTGCAGCTCGGCCAGGCGGGGGACGAAGCGGCTCATGCCGCCGGCGGTGTGGTGCTCGGTGAGCCGGTAGGTGGTGAGCACGAACGGGTAGGCCCCGCCGGGCTGGTTGCGGGGGCTGCGCCGGTGGCGGTGGACCTGGCGGGCCGGGTTCGCGCCCTGGGCGTACAGGGGGTTGGTGACCGGCGACTCGTCGGGCTCGTAGTGCGTGGGCAGCGGCCCGTCCACCAGGCCGCTCGGGGCGAAGAGCCAGCCCCGTCCGTCGCTCTGCATGACGAACGGCTCGTCCCCCCGCAGGGCGTGCTCGGCCGCGGCCCCCGGGGGAGGCCGGTAGCCGGGCGCCATGTCGACCACGAAGTCGGGCACGTCGTGCCCGGTCCACCGACCGGCATCCTCGTCCCACCACACGTACCGCTTGCGTTCCGACCACGGCCGGCCCTCGGGGTCGGCCGACGCCCGGTTGTAGAGGAGGCGCCGGTTGGCCGGCCACGCCCACCCCCACTCCGGCGCCACCCAGCTCTGCTCGCCTCCCGGCCGGCGCCGCGCCGCCTGGTTCACGTCGCCGGCGAAGCAGCCGCTGTAGATCCAGCACCCGCACGCGGTCGACCCGTCCGCCTTCAGGGCGCCGTAACCGGGCAGGGCCCGGCCCCCGGCGTCGACCCCGTTGATCTCGCGCAGCACCGCCGCCGCGTCGGGCTCCCGGTGCTCCCCCACCAGCGGGTAGTCCCAGGTCAGGTCGAGCACCGGGCGGTCGCGCGGCTCGGTGGAGGCGGCCAGCTTCTCCCGGATGATGCGCCCGAGGTGCCAGAAGAACCACAGCTCGGAGCGGCAGTCACCGGCCGGTTCCACCGCCTTGTGGTGCCACTGGAGCATGCGCTGGGTGTTGGTGAACGTGCCGTCCTTCTCGGTGTGGGCCGCGGCCGGGAGGAGGAACACCTCGGTGCCGATGTCGGTGGTCCTCAGCTCGCCGCCGGCGATCTCGGGGCCGTCCCGCCAGAACGTCGCCGTCTCGATCTCCACCAGGTCGCGCACCACGAGCCAGTCGAGCTGCGCCAGGGCATGGCGGTGCAGCCGGCCGTTGGCCGACCCGACGGCGGGGTTCTCGCCCAGGACGAGGAACCCTCTGACACGGCCCTCCGCCATGTCGATGGTCGTCCGGTACGTCGAGTGGTCGCCGGTGATGAACGGCAGGTGGTCGAAGCAGAAGTCGTTCTCGCGCCGGGCCGCGTCGCCGAACCAGGCCCTCAGGAGGCTGATCAGGTAGGCGTCGGCGTGGCCCCAGAACCCCTTGGGGGAGGTGGTGGACGCCAGGTAGTCGGCCAGGGTGGCGTGGCGGGCGGCGTGGGGCATGGGCAGGTAGCCCGGGAGGATGTTGTACAGCGTGGGGATGTCGGTGGAGCCCTGGATGCTGGCGTGGCCGCGCAGCGCGAGGATGCCGCCGCCGGGCCGGCCGATGTTGCCGAGCAGGAGCTGGATGATGGCGGCGGTGCGGATGTACTGGACGCCCACGGTGTGCTGGGTCCAGCCCACGGCGTAGCAGATGGCCGACGTACGCTCCCGCCCCGAGTTCCGGCACAGGGCCTCGGCCACCTCCAGGAACCGCCGGCGGGGCACGCCGCACACCTCCTCCACCAGCTCGGGGGTGTAGCGGGCGAAGTGGCGCCTGAGGATCTGGAACACGCAGCGGGGGTGCTCGAGGGTGAGGTCGCGCTCGGGCGCGACGCCGCCCGCCAGTGGGGACCCGTGCTCGTGCGCCTCGCCGGTGGGCGCCTCCTCGCGGTGGCCGGTCGCGGGCGCCGCCGCCACGCCGGCGTACTGCCACGTGGCCGGGTCGTACGCCTTCGTCCCGGGGTCCCAGCCCGAGAACAGGCCGTCGAGGTCCTCGGTGTCGCGGAAGTCCTCGCCGATGATCGTCGCCGCGTTCGTGTAGGCGACCACGTACTCGCGGAACTCGCGGCCCCCGGTGAGGATGTGGTTGACGAGCGCGCCGAGGAAGGCGATGTCGCTGCCGGCGCGGATGGGCACGAACGTGTCGGCCAGGGCGCTGGTGCGGGTGAACCGGGGGTCGACGTGGATGACCGTGGCGCCCCGGGCCCTGGCCTCCATCACCCACTGGAAGCCCACCGGGTGGCACTCGGCCATGTTGGAACCCATGATCAGGATGCAGTCCGAGTTGGCGAGGTCCTGCTGGAAGTCCGTGGCGCCGCCCCGCCCGAACGAGGTCCCCAGACCGGGGACGGTGGCGGAGTGTCATATGCGGGCCTGGTTCTCCACCTGGACGACGCCCAGGGCCGTGTACAGCTTCTTCATGAGGTAGTTCTCCTCGTTGTCGAGGGTCGCTCCTCCGAGGCTGGCCAGGCCGAGCGTGCGCCGGTTGGGCCCGTCCCACGTGGCCGACCGGGTGGCGATCACCCGGTCGGCGATCATGTCCATGGCCCGGTGGAGGGGGAGCTCCTCCCAGCCGGCGCCGTGGGGCCGGCGGTACTTCACCGTGTGCTCCCGGGCGTCGCCCGTCACGAGCTGCCTGGTGGCCGAGCCCTTGGGGCACAGCCGCCCCCGGGACACCGGGCTGTCGGGGTCGCCCTCGACCTGGATCACCCGCTCGTCCTTCACGTAGACCTGCTGGCCGCAGCCCACCGCGCAGTACGGGCACACCGATGGGACCACCCTGTCGGCCGTCCCGGTGCGGGCCACCAGCTCGTCCGAGCGGGCCGAGCGGGCCGCGGCACCCAGGGCCAGGCGGTCCTCGCCCAGCACCTGGCGCACGACCGGCCAGGACCCGAGCCAGCGCGTTGCGGCGCGGCGGCCGGCGGGGGAGGGCCCGCCGGCGGTCATCGCCGGTAGCCCTGCACCGCTCCCTCGGCGGCCCCGTCGCCGGCACGGGAGCGCCCGAGGGTGTGCTCCTCCACTGCCCGCTCGCCGATCCGTCGCACGATCTGCTCGTCGTCCATCGGGCTGCTCCCTTCAGCGGGGACGGCCCATGCTCGCACCTGGTGGGCCGGCGCGCCGGACGGCCCGGCCGCCACGCGCACCGTGGCGGCCACGCCGAAGTGGTCCGAGGCGAACAGCGTCGGGTCGTGCGCCGCCGCCTGGTCGAAGGCCACCCAGGCGTCGACGACGTCGAGGTCCTCGTCCACCAGCACGTAGTCGATGACCACGCCGGTCGACGCCGCGCCGACCAGCGGCGTGGGCCACGTCCGCAACGGCTCCGTCCCGTGCACGGCGACGTGGGCGGAGCGCAGCCGGGCGCCCAACCGGCGAAGGGGCGGCGACCCCGGTCCGGCGTTGAGGTCACCGACCAGCACCTCGGCGTCGTCGCCGCGATCCCACATGCCGTCGAGCAGGGCGCGGGCCTGCGCGTCACGCAGTGACTGGTCCCGAGGCGAAAGATGGGCGTTGTGCACCCGCAGGGTCGCGCCGTGCGGGAGCAGCACCCGGACCCATCCGGCCACCCTGTGGTCCCCGCCCAGGTCGATCGACCCCGTCTCCAGGATCGGCAGGCGGGTGACGACGGCGAGGCCCTCCCACAGTCCCCACAGCCCCGACTTCCCCGTGAAGACGTGCCGGTACCGCCCGCCCGCAGCGGCCGTCCGGTTGAGGCGGCCGACGATCCAGCTCGCCTGGCTCGGCCGGCGCCGGACCTCCTGGAGGCCGATCACGTGGGGCCGCAGCTCGGCGAGCTGGGTCACCAGCAGGTCGCGACGCTCCCTCCACCGGCTGGTCGTGTTGCGGAGGTTGAGGGTCGCGACGCACACGGGTGGCGCGGTCGCACCGGACTCGTCGGCTGCCGGCAACGGGCTGCATCGTACCGCCGCGGGCCGTCCGGGCACCGGGCGGGGCCAGGCCGGCGTGGGTAGCGTCACGTCTTCATGGGCGCGGCGACCGACGGGACGGGATGGGGGCGGGCCGCCCTCGTCATGGCCGCCGGGACGGCGGCGTCTCGCGGGCTGGGCTTCGCCCGCGCCCTCGTGATGGCCGCCGTACTCGGCCCCGGCCTGTTCGGGAACACCTACACCGCGGCCAACTACGTCCCGAACATCGTGTTCGAGCTCGTGATCGCCGGCGCCCTCTCCGCCGTGCTCGTGCCCGCCCTGGTGGAGCGGCTCGGGCGCGGCGACCGCCGCGACGCCGAGCACCTGGCCGGCGCCGTCCTCGGGCTCGTCGGGGTGGCACTCGGCGTCCTCGCGGTGGCCGGCGCGGTGGCCGCCCCGTGGATCATGCGGGCGCTCACCGTGGCCGTCGACGACCCGGCCGCCCGCGAGGACCAGGTGCGCCTCGGGGCGCTGTTCCTGCGGTGCTTCGCCCCCCAGCTGGTGCTCTACGCCTGGGCGATGGTGGCCACCGCCGCGCTGCACGCCCAGAGGCGGTTCCTCGCACCCACGCTCGCGCCGGCGGCGTCCACGGTGGTCGTCCTCGCCGCGCTCGCCACGTACGCGGCGATGGCCTCGGGCGCCCGGCCTCTCGACCAGCCGCGTTCGCACGTGCTCGTGCTGGGGCTCGGGACCACCGCCGGCGTCCTCGCCCTCGCCCTGGTGCCCGCCATCGCGCTGGCCCGGAGCGGATTCTCCCTGCGCCCGCGCCTCGACCTCCGCCACCCTGGGCTCCGCCTGCTGCGCCGCCTCGGCCTGTGGGCTGCGTTCAGCCTGGCCGCCACCCAGTTCCTGTCCCTGGGCGTTGTCGTCCTCGGTGGCGGCGTGCCCGGCGGCCTGGTGGTCTGGCAGCTGGCGTTCACCTTCTTCCTCGTCCCTCATGCCCTGCTGACCCAGCCGATCTTCACCGCCCTGTTCTCCCGGCTGGCCGAGCTGGCGGCGTCGGGGGACGACGCCGCCATCCGCGACGTCACCGCCTCGGGCCTCCGGGCAATCGCCTTCGTCACCGTCCCCGCGGCGGCGTGCTACGTGGTCCTCGCCCGGCCCCTTCTGGCCGCGTTGGAGTACAGCCGCTTCGAGGGCGCCAGCGTGGTGCAGACCGCCGACGCCGTCGCCGCCCTCGCCGTGGGGCTGCTGCCGTACGGGGCGGTGCAGCTCGTGACCCGGTCCTGCTACGCACGCGGCGACGGTCGCACGCCGGGGGTGACGACCGCCCTGATCGTCGGCGCCGGCCTGGCCGTCATGGCGCTCGCCGCCGCCGAGCTGTCGCCGGCTCACGTCGTCGCCGGCCTGGCCGGGGCCCACACGCTCGGCTACCTCCTCGGCGCCGTGGTCCTCACCGCCCGCCGGCGCGTCCTCGCCCCCGTCATCGGCACGGTCGCCGGCAGCGCGCTGGCGGCGGCAGCCGGCGGGGCTGCCGCATGGGTGGCGCGCCAGGCCGTGCCCGGCTCCGGCCGCGTGGGGGCGGTCGCCGAGCTCCTCGCCGGCGGCGTGGTGCTCGTCACCGTGTACCTCGGGGCGCAATGGCTGCGAGGGTCACCCGAGATCCGTCAGCTGCGTCGTATCCTCCGTCCGTCCCTTCCATGACGACGCCGCTGGTGGTCCAGCTCCTCGGCCCTTCGCAGGGTGGGATCGGCCGTCATGTCGGCAACCTGGCCGCCTGCCTGTCCGACTGGGAGGTCACGGTGGCCGGACCGAGCTCGGCCGCCCACCTTCTCGGCCCGACCGTGCGCTTCCTCCCGGTCGACGTGCGGTTGCACCCGGCCGCGATCGTCCGGAGCCTCCGGCCGTTGCGGAAGCTCGTGGCCGGCGCCGACCTCGTCCACGCCCACGGTCTCACCGCCGCCTGGCTGGCGTGGATGGCCGGCGCCGGCGGTCGGCCCCCGCTGGTCGTCACCCTCCACAACGTCGTGCTGCCCGAGACCCGGGGCCGCGCCGCGCCGCCGCTCCGCCTGCTCGGCACGGTCGTGCCCCGCGTGGCCGATGCCGTCATCTGCGTGACCGACGAGATCGCGGCCCGGCTCGGCCACTCCCGCGAAGGCCGCGTCCGTGTGATCCGGCCCGGGATCACCCGGCCGCAGCCGACGCGAACCGGACCGGAGACCCGCCGGGCGCTGTGCCTCGACGACGACGACGAGGTAGTGGTGGTGCCCGCCCGGCTCCACCCCCAGAAGGCGCTTCCCGTCATGGTCGCCGCCGCTGCGCTGCTGGCCGCCGAGCGGCCCCGGCTGCGCGTGCTCATCGTCGGTACCGGACCGGACGAGGAATCCGTCCGGGCGTCCGTGCGCGAGCACGGCGCCGAGGGGACCGTGCGGCTCCTGGGGTTCCGGGACGATCTTCCCGACCTGCTCCTCGCCGCCGACGTCGTCGCGCTCTCGTCGGCCTGGGAGGGTGCCCCCCTGGCGGTGGGCGAGGCGATGGCACTCGGCCGCCCGGTCGTGGCCACCGCCGTGGGCGGGATGGCGGAGGTCGTCGTCGACGGCCACACCGGCCGTCTGGTGCCGCCGCGCGACCCAGCGGCGCTGGCCGGTGCCCTGGCCGAGGCGCTCGACGACCCGGTGCGCGCCGCGGCATGGGGCGAGGCGGGCCGGCGGAAGGCCGAGGAGGAGTTCTCGATGCGCGCGACGGCCGACGCGGTCGAGGCCGTCTACCGGGACGTCCTTCGATGAGGCGCCTCGTCGCCGGGCTGGCGGCCATGGCCGTAGGCGTCCTCGCGCTGGCCGCGCCTTCGGCCGCCACCGCGGCGCGGCCGCGCGTGCTCATCGTCTCCCTGCCCACGCTCACGTGGGAGGACGTCGAGCGCCACGACCTGCCGGGCATCGAGGGGCTGCTCGCCGCTTCGGCGGTGGCCAACCTCAGCGTGCGCACGATCGGGTCCAAGACCTCGCTCGAGGACGGCTACGCCACCATCGGCGCCGGGAACCGGGCCCGGGGCGCGTTCGACGCCCAGGCCGGCTTCGCCTTCGACGCCGGCGACGAGCTCGCCGAGGGCCGCGCCGCCGACGCCTACGAGGCGCGGATGGGGGTGGAGGCGGGATCGGCCAGCGTGCTCCAACTCGGCTACCCGAGCCTCTACCGGGCCAACGACAGCCTCGCCTACGGCGCCAAGCTCGGGGCCATGGCCGGCGCCGGCGTCGTCACCGCGGTCGTGGCCAACGCCGACCCGGGCATGGGCGCCGACGAGGTGGGCGAGGCGTACCGGCCGGCGGTGGCGGCGGTGATGGACCGCAGCGGGCGGGTCGCCCACGGCACGGTGGGGCCGGGGCTGCTGGAGCGGGCGGCCCGGGCGCCCTTCGGCGTCCGGCAGTCGCTCGACCGCACCACGGCCGCGGTGCAGGCCGCGTGGGACCGGGCCGACGTGGTGCTGGTGGAGGCGTCCGACCTGGTCCGGGCCCACCAGTGGCGGAGGGTCGCCTCGGTGAAGGGCTGGCGCCAGGCTCGCACGGCGGCGCTGGAGCAGGCCGACCGCCTCGTGGCCGGCGTCGTCCCCCTGGCCGACCCGGACCGGGACCTCGTGCTCGTGGTGAGCCCCATCTCCGGAGCGGTCGAGCGCCTCACGGTTGCGGCGGCCCGCGGGCCGGGCTGGCAACGCGGTACCCAGCTGCGCTCGCCGTCGACCCGGCGGGCGGGCTACGTGACCCTGCCCGACGTCGCTCCCACCGTGCTGGAGCACCTGGGCGTGGACGCGCCGGACTCGATGGCGGGCCGCCCGATGAGCGCAGCCGGCCCACCCGCCGCGCTGACCGAGCGTGCGGCCGAGCTGGCCGACGCCGACCGGGCGGCCCGGTTCCGCGATCGCTGGCTCACGCCGTTCCTCCTGACCTTCGTCCTCCTGCATGCCGCGCTGTCGGTGGTGGGGATCGGCGCGCTGCTGCGGCTCGAGCGCCGGCGCGCCGCCCGATGGCTCGGCGTCCCCGCCCTGGTGCTGCTGGCCCTCCCGGTCGCCACCTTCCTGCTCGGCCTGGTGCCGGCGGCCGAGTGGGGAGCGCCGCTGGCCTTCCTCACTCTCGCCGCCATCGCCGCCGGCCTGGCCGCCGCCTCCTGCGCCGCGTTCTCACGGGTCCCGCTCGGCCCACCCATGGCCCTGGCCGCCCTCACCGCCGCCGTGCTCGTCGTCGACGTCGTCACCGCCGAACGGCTGCAGATCAACACGTTGTTCGGCTACTCCCCGATCGTCGCCGGCCGCTTCCAGGGCTTCGGCAACCAGGCCTTCGCCGTCCTCGTCGCGTGCACGGTGCTGGCCGGCGCATGGGCGGTCGCCCTGCGGGGGGCGACCCGCTCCACGCTGCTCGGCGTCGCCCTCCTGTTCGGCGCCGCCCTGGTGGCCGACGGCGCGCCGCCCTTCGGGTCGGACGTCGGGGGCATCCTCGCCGCCACGCCCGCGTACGGCACCGCCTTCCTGCTGCTCTCCGGGCGGCGGGTCGGGTGGCGCAAGGTCCTGCTCCTCGCCGGCGCCGCGCTCGCCCTGCTTGTGGTGGCCGCCTCGATCGACCTGCTGCGCCCGGCCGAGGGCCGCACCCACCTCGGGCGCGTGGTCCACGACCTGCTCGACGACCCGGCCCGCGTCGGCCTCACCATCCGGCGCAAGGTCACGGCCAACCTCGGCGTGCTGCGCAAGTCGAGCTTCAGCTACCTGGTGCCGTTCCTCGTCGCCTTCCTGGCCGCCCTCGCCTACCGGCCCGCCGGCCTCATGCGCCGCCTCACTGCGGCCCATCCGGTGCTCCGGCCGGCGCTGGCCGGCACCCTCGTGGCCGCCACCCTCGGGTTCCTCCTCAACGACTCGGGCGTCGCCGTCCCCGGGGTGATGCTGAGCATCCTCAACCCCGTGCTGCTCTACAGCCTGGTGACGGCGCCGGGTGAGGTGGCCGCCGCCACCCCCGCCTCGCCGAGGGCATCTCCGAGCTGATCGCCGGAGCGCAGGCTCGACCGGCCCGATCCCGCTCAATGCGTAGTCCCCCGCGTTCGCCGGCGGGCACGCCGCCGCCGCCGGGCGCACGGGCGAGGTCGTCCGCGCAGCCGACACGCTGCAGGAGCCACGCCGAGGTCCGGGCCCGGGTCCTGCGGAACGTATCCACCATGCGAGTGCCCAGGGGAGGACTGTCGCGATGGCGGCTGCAGCCGGCAGGCGGCAGCGGCGCGCGGGCTCATCGTTGCTCCCACAGCTGCTCCTCGAGGCGGGCCGCGTTGGCGTTCACGACGTCGAGGACGGCTCTGAGCTCCTCGGCGGGGCTGAGCTCGAACATCTCGGTGTCCTCCACGAACACCGGGACGTGGCCGGGAGCCATGTAGAACGCGTCGCCCGCGGTGACCGTCTCCTCGTGGTCGGCGTAGCGGATCACGAAGCCGCCCTTGAACACGTAGCCCCAGTGCGGGCACGGGCAGGCATCACCTGGGAGGCCCTCGAGCAGCGGTCCGGTGTCGAGCCCCGCCGGGAATGTCTCGAACTCCACCTGCAGGTCGCCCCAGTTGGTCCCACCTTCGGGGATCCCTGTCCTGTCGGCTCGCATCTCTGTCCTCCATTGGGTCGGCGCCGGTCCGTTCGGCCGGCTGGAGCGGAATCGTGCCGAGCGGAGGTTGGACAGAGGTTGGCCTCGGGTTGCCGGACTCGACTCAGGCCAGGACGATCGCGGTGTAGACGGCTTGGGTCTCCGCCGATGGCGGCACCCCGAGCTCGTCGGCCAGCACGCCGCGGCAACGCTCATAGGTACGCAGTGCCTCCGCCCGGTTCCCGGCGGCGGCGTGGACGCGCATGAGCCGCTGGTAGGTGCTCTCGCGGAACGGCTCGACGGCGAGCGCGTCCTCGGCGGCCTGGATCGCCTCGGCCACCTCGCCGTTGGCAGCCGCGCACTCGACGGTGCAGTCCAGCGCCCGCAGGTTGATCTCCCGGAGCCGTAACCGGGTGCGGCGAACCCACGGGCCGTCCTCGCTGCCCAGAAACGGGCGGCGACCGACGTGGTAGGCGACATACGCCCACGGATAGGCGGCCCGAGGGTCGCCCGCGGCCAGCGCCGTCTCGGCACGGTGGACGGCGGCGGCAGCGGCTTCGATGTCGACCCAGGTGTCGGCTGGGAGACGAAGCTGGTAGCAGCCGAACGAGGTAACGAGCGCGTCATCGTCGAGGCCCGCCCGCCGCAGCGCGGCCCGCAACTTGCTCACCACCGCCATGACCGCCTTCTCCCACGCCGGCGGCGGGTCCTCGGTCCAGAGCTCCTCGGCCAGCTCGTCGCGGGTCACTGGCCGATCGCGTTCGGCGACCAGCAGTGCCAACGCGACCCGACCCTGACGGCCGGGCAAGTCCCGCTCGGTGACGAGCGTCTCGCCGTGCTCGATCCGCACCTCGGAGGTGAGATAAATGCGCAGCACGTTGCCCGTCTCGCCAACCTCCAGCCAACCTGACGCTCCTAGCGTCGCGCGCACCGGATCGGAGAGGAGCAGAGATGACCAAGGTGATCAAGTGCGACTGCGGCTTCGTGGTACGGG
>JBQTJJ010000003.1:0-12741 GCA_052387235.1 Actinomycetota bacterium | reverse complement strand
CGGCGCGCCCGCCTCCGGCCCGGGTGCACACTCGCGGTACCGGATTCGAACGGGAGGACAGGCCGATGGCTCGAGGGTTCCGCCGTCTCGCAGTTGCTCCGGCGGTGGCGCTGCTGCTGGCGCTGGTGGCGACCCCGGCGGCGCGGGCCGGCGTGGCGCCGGGCGAGGACGTGTTCAACTTCGGCCAGGCCGGGTTCTTCGGGTCCACCGGGAAGCTGGCCCTGAACGGCCCCCTCGTGGGCATGGCGGCCACGCCCACCGGGAACGGCTACTGGCTGCTGGCCCGGGACGGCGGCGTCTTCTCCTACGGCGACGCCGTGTTCCACGGCTCCACCGGCAGCCTCACGCTCAACCAGCCCGTGGTCGGCCTGGCCGCCGACCCGAAGGCGAAGGGCTACTGGTTCGTGGCGGCCGACGGCGGCGTGTTCGCCTTCGACGTGCCGTTCTTCGGCTCCATGGGCGCCAGGCCGCTCAACCAGCCGGTGGTGGGCATGGCCGCCAGCAGGTCGGGCAACGGCTACGGGCTGGTGGCGCGCGACGGCGGCATCTTCGCCTTCGGCGACGCCGCCTTCGCCGGCTCCACCGGCGCCATCCGCCTCAACCAGCCCATCGTGGGCATGGCCGCCGATCCCGACGGGTCCGGCTACTGGTTCGTGGCGGCCGACGGCGGCGTGTTCGCCTTCGACGCCGAGTTCGCCGGCGCCGGCACCGGCAAGCTCACCGGCGGCGACAAGGTCGTGGGCATGGCCGCCCACCCCGGCGGCAAGGGCTACTGGTTGGTCACGGCCAAGGGCGTGGTAATCCCGTTCGGCGCGGCCGAGGCCTTCGGCGACGCCGCCACCGCCCTGCGCGCCGTCACCGCCATCACCCCCCACCCCGGCGGCAAGGGCTACTGGATGACGGCCAACCGTCCCGTCCCGAAGCCCCCCACCGCCACCGCCGCCGCGCCCCAGGACGCCATCCGCGCCACCTCGGGGTCGTCGTGCTGGAGGAGCGACCCCGCCGCTCCGGCGCTGTGCTCCGACACCTTCGGCTTCCCCGCGGACGCGTCGATCCTCAACGTCCGGCGGGGGGAGACGGTCACGGTCCGGTTCAGCATCCCGGACAACCCGCTCGGGGGCCGGGTGTTCCTGTTCGACGCACCCGCCACCGACCCCGGCAGCGTCCGCGAGCTGGTCGGGTCGAACCCGATGACCTTCGTGGCCGACTTCCCCCTCGGGCTCCACCGCATGGGCCTGTCCACCAACTGGGTCCAGGGCGACGCGTCGTTCCTCTTCCGCCTCAACGTCCGCTGAAAACCCCGCCTTCGAGTAAATAGCTCGCCACTTTGGCGAGCTATTTACTCGGGAGTGGGGGGAGGCGTCAGGCGATGAAGTACTTGGCCTGGGGGTGGGACAGGACGATGGCCGACGTCGTCTGCTCGGGGTGGTACTGGAAGCCGGTCTCCTCGCTGACCTCGACCCCGATGCGGGCCGCATCCAGCAGGGTGGCGACGGTGAGGTTGTCGCCCAGGTCGGGGCATGCCGGGTAGCCCCACGAGTAGCGGCCGCCGCGGTACTGCTGGCGGAACAGGCCGGTGAGGGTGGGCCCGTCCTCGTCGGCGAAGCCCCACTCCTCCCGCATGCGGCGGTGCCAGAGCTCGGCCAGGGCCTCGGCCATCTCGACGCCCAGGCCGTGCAGGAGCAGGTACTCCTGGTAGCGGTCCCCGGCGAACAGCCGGGCGGTGGCCTCCGACACGGTGGCGCCCATCGACACGATGGAGAGGCCCACGTAGTCGGGCTCGGCGCCCACCGGGCGGACGAAGTCGGCGATGCAGAGCCAGGGCTGCTTCTGCTGGCGGGGGAACGAGAACCGGGCCGCCTGGGCCACCCGGGTGTCGTCCTTCCAGATCACCACGTCGTCCCCGTCCGAGTTGGCGGCGAAGTACCCGTACACGAGCTGGGGCACGAGCAGGCCCTCGGCGCGGACCTTGGCCAGCTGCTCACGGAGGATGGCGCGGATCCGGTCCTTGAAGACCTCGTCGGTCTCGCCCTTCTCCGGACGGAACTGCCACTGGTTGCGGAACAGCGCCGTCTCGTTGAGCCAGCCCGCGATCTCGTCCACCGGGGTGCCCTTCACCACCCGGTTGCCCAGGAACGGCGGCTTGAAGATCTCGTTGTCGAGGGCCACCTCGGGGGACCGGGCCGGCACCGGGACCGGCGACTCCTCCTCGGGGCGCTCGGCCCGCTCCCGCCCGGTGGGGACGCGGCCGAACTCGGGGTCGTCGTCGCCGCTGCGCTTCAGCTCCATGAGCCGGTCCATGGTGCGCAGGCCCTCGAAGGCGTCCTTGCCGTAGAACAGCCGCCCGTCGTAGACCTCGCGCAGGTCGCGCTCGACGTAGCGGCGGGTGAGGGCGGCGCCGCCCAGGACCACGGGGATGGCGGCCAGGCCGCGCTGGTTCAGCTCGAGCAGGTTCTCCCGCATGATCAGCGTGCTCTTGACCAGCAGCCCGCTCATCCCGATGGCGTCGGCATTGACCTCGAGCGCCTTCTCGATCATCTCCGTGACGGCCACCTTGATGCCGAGGTTGTGCACCTCGTAGCCGTTGTTGGAGAAGATGATGTCCACCAGGTTCTTGCCGATGTCGTGGACGTCGCCCTTCACCGTGGCCAGCACGATGCGGCCCTTTCCGCCCTGGTCGCTCTTCTCCATGTGCGGCTCCAGGTGGGCCACGGCCGCCTTCATGGTCTCGGCCGACTGCAGCACGAACGGCAGCTGCATCTGGCCAGAACCGAACAGGTCGCCCACCACCTTCATGCCGGCCAGGAGGGTGTTGTTCACGATGTCGAGGGCGGGCGTGGAGGCCATCGCCTCGTCCAGGTCGGCCTCCAGGCCCTCCTTGTCGCCGTCGATGATGCGCTGCTCCAGCCGGCGCTCCACCGTCCAGCCGCTGCGGTCCTCCTTCACCAGGGTCGACGACGAGACGCCCTCGAACAGGGCCAGCAGCTCCTGGAGGGGGTCGTAGCCGGGCCGGCGCCGGTCGTAGACGAGGTCGAGGCACACCTCGCGGGCCCGCTCGTCGATCTTGTTGAGCGGCATGATCCGGGCCGCGTGCACGATGGCGGCGTCGAGCCCGGCCTGCTGGCACTCGTGCAGGAACACCGAGTTGAGGACGTGGCGGGCGGCCGGCGTGAGCCCGAACGACACGTTGGACAGGCCCAGGATGGTGCGCACGCCGGGCAGCTCGGCCTTGATGCGGCGGATGCCCTCGATGGTCTCGATGCCGTCCCGCCTGCTCTCCTCCATGCCGGTGGACAGGGGCAGGGCCAGGGGGTCGAAGAACAGGTCGGTGGGGTCGATGCCGTAGCGCCCGACGGCCAGGTCGTGGATGGCCTTGGCCGCCCGGAACTTCCAGTCGGCGGTGCGGGCCTGGCCCTCCTCGTCGATGCAGGTGCACACCACCGCCGCCCCATACTCGCGGGCCAGGGTGAGGAAGCGGTCGAGGCGGGTGCCGGGGGCGTCGCCGTCCTCCAGGTTCACCGAGTTGAGGATGGGCTTGCCGCCGATCCACCGCAGGCCGGTCTCGATCACGGCCGGCTCGGTGGAGTCCAGCATCAGCGGCAGGGTGGCCTGGGTGGCGAAGCGGGAGGCGACCTCCTCCATGTCGGACACGCCGTCCTCGCCGGTGTAGTCGACGCACACGTCGAGGACGTGGGCGCCCTCGCGCACCTGGTCCTTGGCCATGCCCACGCAGGTCTCCCAGTCGTCGGCCAGCATGGCCTCGCGGAACTTCTTCGACCCGTTGGCGTTGGTGCGCTCGCCGACGACCAGGAACGACGGCGACTGGTCGTACGGCACGTGGCTGTAGAGCGAGGCGCAGCCCGGGTCGTCCTGCAGGCCGCCGCGGGCCGGCGTGAGGTCGCGGCAGCGCTCCACCACGGCCCGCAGGTGGTCGGGCGTGGTGCCGCAGCAGCCGCCGATCACCGACACGCCCAGCTCGGTGACGAAGCGGGCCTGGTGCTCGGCCAGCTGGTCGGCGGTGAGGTCGTAGTGCATGCGCCCGTCGACGACCGATGGCAGGCCGGCGTTCGGGATGCACGACACCGGGGTGGCGGTGTGCTGGGTGAGGTAGCGCAGGTGCTCGCCCATCTCCTGGGGGCCGGTGGCGCAGTTGAGGCCGATCACGTCGGGCCGCAACGCCCCGAGGGCGGTGAGGGCGGCGCCGATCTCGGTGCCGGGCAGCATGCGCCCGGTGAGCTCCATGGTCACCTGGACCTGGAGCGGCACCTCCCGGCCGGCGGCGGCCATGGCCCGCCGGCTGGCGATCATGGCCGCCTTGGCCTGCAGGAGATCGAAGACGGTCTCGATGATGATGAGGTCGACACCGCCCTCGATCAGGGCCGCGGCCTGCTCCTCGTAGGCCCGGCTCAGGTCCACGAAGGGGATCTGGCCCAGTGACGGGAACTTGGTGCCGGGGCCGATGGAGCCGGCCACCCACCCGTCGTAGCCGTCGGCCACTTCGCGGGCGATGCGGGCCGCCCGGAGGTTGAGCTCGCGGGCCCGCTCGGCGATGCCGTACTCGGCCAGCACCGGGGCGAAGGCGCCGAACGTGTCGGTCTCCACCACGTCCACGCCGACGTCGAGGAACGAGCGGTGCAGGTCGGCGATCACGTCGGGCCGGGTGGCGACCAGGATCTCGTTGCAGCCCTCGAGGGCGGGCCCGCCGAAGTCGTCGGGGCCCAGGTCCCGCAGCTGGATGTTCGTGCCGGTGGCGCCGTCGAAGATCACCACCCGCTCCCGCACGGCGTCGAGGTACTTGGCGGGCACGGCGCCAGGCTAGGGGCTGGGAGTCGACACCTCTCGCCAGTTCGACGGGCCGAGTTCTCTGTTGAAACGGAGCCGGCGTCGGTGCCAGTCTTCCGGGCGCGTCAGAGGGGGGAGAGCGTTGGAAGCCAGCTCGGGGACCGGTGGAGGGCTCGGCCGGAGATTCGCGTGGTTCGGCCTGGCCGTCGCAGCCGTGGCGGCGGCGGCGATAGTGGTGGTGTCGGTCCGCGACGGCGGTACCGAAGCCGGTTCGGCCCACTTCGAGCGGACGTTCCCGGACTCGTACGTGGGCACGGTGTGGTTCAGCGTCGCCGGGTCGGCCGACCAGCCTCACCAGGTCACGGTGACCTGGGGCCGGCTCCAGCGGACCTTCGAGCATCGGGGCCCCGGCGCCGCCACCTACGTCGTGACCAAGGGCGTCGGGAAGGAGCGATCGGGCCCGCTCGTCGTCAACGTCGATCCCGCCGCCGATGTCACCTTCAACCACGGCGATGCCCCACCCGAGGGGAAGGACCTGTCGTCCACGCCGTGGACGGCGTTGCCCCACAGCTCGGGCGTGCAGGCCCCGCGACCGGCCAATGCCGACTCCCGAGTCGCATGGGCAGCGGTGGACGAGTCCGTGTCCTACGGGGGCATGGACCCTTCGGGCATCGGTGTGCGCCCAGAGCCGCGCCTCGAGGGTGTGGACGCCTTCACCAGGGCGAACCACGGCACCGTGTACCCGGTCCACTGCTGGAGCACGGGCCAGGCGATGACCAACAGCAACTGGTCCGACCCGGCCGACGACAACGCGGCCTACAACAGCGACATCTGGTGGTGGATCGAGACGCCGGAGGGCAGGGGCTACGTACCCGACGTCTGGCTGGCGCGGCGGGGCACGACCGACAAGCTGAACCTGGCCCAATGCCCCGAGGGACCGCGGTGACGGTGTGGGCACCCCCCTGGCGCGGGTGCGCCTGCTACGGCTCGCGGCAGGGTGTGCGGCCGGCGCCGCCGCAGTCGGCGTGGTGGACGCGGGCCGCCACGCCTCGATTCCGTTCCCCCCTCCCGCCCGCCAGTTCAGCCTTGCTATCGGGAGGGGGGCAGAGAGCCTCCTGATCGGCGTCGACGCCGATGGCGGGTCCCCGAGGCAGATCACGGTGGTGGTGGACGGAAAGCAGGCGTCCTTCCTGCATCACGGAAGCCGGGCGGCGCGCTACCGGGTCCGGCTGCATGGGCCGGCGGACCGGGCGCGGGCCGCGATCGTCCTGGCCGAGCCGGCTGCGTCGGTCGCCCCCGAACCCGGGCCGCTGGGCCTTCGCACAAAGCAGCCGAAGGTGCGGTGGGAAGACGCCGGGCCGACTCTGGCGCTCCCGGACCCCGTTGCGGAGGGGCCCGGCCGGACGTGGGCCGAGGCTTCGGTGGACGAGACCGACACCTGGGGCCTCCGCCTACTCGGCGTTCCGCTGCGCGCCGCTCCGGCGATCGACGCTCGCCTCGTGTCCATGGCCGCCCACGGCGATCGCCTCCGAGCTCGCTGCTGGACCACGGGGGACGTGGTGACCAATGCCTTCGTGGAAAAGCGCATCCACGGCTACGAGAGCGACGTCTGGTACCAGGTCGAGACGCCAGGGGGCCCTGCCTTCATCCCCGACGTCCGCTTCGCTCGGCGGGGAAGGACCGACCGCCTCGGGCTCCCCCCCTGCGACCGGCCGCAACTCCCCGGCGCCGGCGCCGGTCAGTGAGGCCTGCGCCGACCGTCTCGACGGCCGGCGCTGGGACGCTCAGCGGGAGTTGGGAGCCATGTGGGGGGCCAACAGGGGTCGGCACCTCCGGGCGAAGCGCTGCATCTCGCGGATGGTGGGGTTCCGCAGCCCGTGCAGCGCCAGCTCCGGGATCAGTTGCTCCCGGTAGTTCCGCAGGGTGTTGATCTTGAGCCCGGTCACACGCCGAAGCTCCTCATAGGACGGTTCGCCCTCAGTGACGAGCAGCGCGTGCCAGAGCTTGGCGTGCCCGGCGTGGTGCACCAGGCGCCCGTAGCCCTCGGCCGACCGCCAGGGCGACCGCTGCGAAGGCAGGAGCGGTCGCAGCACCGGGTCGGGTACGGCCGAGCCGTCCCTCAGCACCTCCTCGATGAGCTCGAGCAGCTGCTCGAGAGGGAGCGACTTGCTCACCGCCGACGCCAGAGGCAGGGCCTCCCACGCGTCGCGCAGCAATTCCGCCACCGCGTCGTCGCCTTGCGTGAACGGCACCAGGCGGGTTGCAGGGGAGTGCCCGTTCAGGGTCATCAGCACGTCGAGGCCGGATCGCGCCGTGCCCCGGAACGACAGATCGACGAGGGCAAGGTGCGGGAGCAGGGAGGCGCACACGGACGGCGTCACCTCTTCCACCCGGGCGATCAGGGTGACCTCGTGGCCCAGACGGGCGGCGATGGTGTCGGCGAGGAACCGTACGGTCGTCGGATTGTCGTCGACGACGAGGATGGTGCTCACCCGGCTTCCACCGCCTCCCGGACCGCGACTCGGACCCTGGCCCGGGTGCCCACCGCCGTCCGGGACAGCTCCAGGCCCTGCTCCCCGACGTCGCGCCGCAGGCTGTCGAGGCCCCGCCCCGGGATGATGGCCGCCATGTCGATCCCGCCGGCGTCGTCCTCCACCTCCAGCTCGAGGTGGCGCTGGCCCTGCAACCGGGCGCGGATCCCGATCTGGCTGGCTCCGGCCTGGACCGCGTTGGTGACGAGGACGGCGCACGCCCTCTGGAGCAGCCGGCCCGTCTCCGGATCGACCAGCACCGAAGCTGTCTCGGCGGTTGGCGTCTCGGCCACGCGCACGCCGTTGTTCTGAGCGACCCGTATGTAGGGCTGGATGACCTCCGCCAGCCGCACCGGCCCGCCGGCGAGGATCTCCTCCACCTGGCGCATGCGCATCTTGTGGTCCAGGTCGTTGAGGAGGGCGATCACACCTGCCTGGCCGAGCGCCGACGCTTCGAGCCGAAGGCGGAGGTTCCCGAGGTGGCTGCAGACGTCGTCGTGCAGCCAGTGGGCCTGCTCGCGATGGGCCGCGGCCCGGGCCCGGCCGGCGTCCGCCGCGCCGGCCCGGTCCACCGTCGTCAGCGCCCGGCCGAGGATGGCAGCGGTGAGGATCGCCGCGAACGAGACGGCATACAGCGTGACCACCAGCTCAACCGCCGTCCCGCCGTCGCTCAGGATCGCCACCAGAGCGATCCCGCACACGGTGCCGAGGTGGACGGTGGAGGCGAGGAAGCGCCGGACCAGGTTCGGGACCCGCAGCTCGATGCCGATGACCCGCAGGGTGACGGCCACCTCCGTGCCGGCCAGGAGGCCGAAGGCGGTGGACGCGACGGGGTTCAGCGAGCCCAGCTCCCGTACGAGAAGCACCATCGTCCCCGCCGCGCCGGCCGACCGCGCCAGGGCGAGGGCAAACGGATGGGGGGATCGGCGGTCGGCCGAGATGGTGGCGAGCAGGGCGGGGAGGGTGAGGGCAAGCAGGGCCGACATCACAGCAGCGGCGAAGGCAGCGACCTCCAGCGCGTCCTCGGCGTCCAAGGAACGGACAGCCACCATGAGGAGGCCGAGGCCGGCCGCCATCACGGCCTGTGCCACCAGGAGCAGCCGGTCGGCGGCTGGAAGGCGGCGGCCGTCGGCCCATGGCAAGGGGCCGGCGAGCACGGCCAGCCAGACGTCGAGTCGCCTCGAGCTCAAGTCCCGCACGTGCCAAGGATGCTCTTTTGTACGGGACGGCGCCATGGACCGAGGGTCGTGCTGCGGGGGACATGTCCTGTGCTACATGTCCCCCGCACCCTTCCCGGCGCCGTGCCGGTGTGGTCGGATGCCGAAAATGGATCGGTTGGGCGCGACGGATGACGGATCTGAAGTACGGCCAAGTGACCAGTTGTGGCGACGGCCTCCGGTCGACCATCATTCTGGAAATAGTTGCACTGCGGTCCTGCAGCAAACGGCGGAATCAGTCTGCGTGCCTTGGGCGCGGACCTTAGTCGGTCAATATCGACAAAAGCACTGAAACGTTCGCAATACTAGAAGTCGACTTACCTGTTCATGGGCCTGAAAGAATCTGTGGCATTCAGTGTAAGTGCCCGGCGTGACGGGGTAGACGGGGAAGAGCTCGGGACGTGCCGGAGGAACAGGTGAGCGTGGTGGTGCTCCAGGAGCGCATGAGGCTCTTCCGCGAGGGCTTGACCCTCCTCCTCGACGCCGAGCCCGACTTCTCCGTCGCGGCCAGCGTGGCCGACGCCGGCGGTCTGGTGCAGGCCTGCGAGGAGATTCGCCCCGATGTGGTGGTGCTCGAGGCGGACGTCCGGGAGTGGGATGCGGCCCGCCTGGTCGCCGCCCTTCGAAAGCGGTCCCGCAGGTTGCGCGTGGTGGGCACCTATGCCGAGCTCGACCGCCTGCAGGCCGGGCGCTTCAAGCAGGCCGGGGTGCAGTGCCTGGTCGGCCGTGACGGCGGCTACGGCGCGCTGCTCGACGCTCTGCGGTCCCGGCGCCCGACCACGGCCCCCGCCGCCTTCGCCCCGCCCGGCCCCGCGGCCGGTCCCAAGGGGTCATTGACCCCCCGCCAGGTGGAGGTGCTGCGGCTGGTGGGCAACGGCGCCACCACCCGGGAGATCTCCCAGGCCCTCGGCATCAGCCCGAAGACGGTCGAGAACCACAAGCAGCGCCTGTTCGCCCGCCTGGGCGTCCAGAACCAGGCCCACGCGGTGGCGGTCGCCATCCGGGACGGACTGCTGTCATGCACCAGGGCAAAGGCAGGTGAGTCGCGTGGTTGACCGGGAGGGGTCGCCGGGCAGCGCCGGCGCCGTGGCCGTGGTCGGGGCGCCGGACCTCTTCGCCGACGTGATGTGCAGGATCCTGGCGGCGGCGGGTTTCGCAGCCGCGCGCGTCCTGTCCACCATCCCTTCCGGGTGCCCGGGCACCACCGTGTTGCTGAGCGACGACGACGCATCGTGGGACGTCGCCCGCCGGCTCGGTGCCCCGGTGGTCCTCGTGCGTCCCCAGGAGCAGCGCTCCGGCGTGGTCAACGCGGTGCTGCGGGGTGCCGACGCCGTGCTCGGCTCCGGCGCCACCCCGGACGAGGTGGTCGAGGCGGTACGGGTGGCGATGGCCGGCGGCACCCTCGTGGATCCCCTGGAGGCGCGGGAAGTGGCCGAGGCGGCCCGGCGGCGGGAGGCGGGTGGGGCGAGGTCCGGCGCGAACCCCACGGCCCGAGAGCTCGACATCCTCGCCTCCATCGGCCGGGGCCACTCCGTCAAGCAGACGGCGACGTCGCTCGGCATCTCGGCAAAGACGGTCGAGAACCTTCAGAGCCGGCTCTACAAGAAACTCGACGTGAGGAACAGGGCACAGGCGGTCAGCGCCGCTCACGACCGCGGCCTGCTTGCCGTCGATCGCCAGGGGTAGGGCAAACCCCCTGCCGGCGGTTGGGGGTCACGACCCCTCGGCGCGCGCCGGCCCGTGCCGTAGGTTCACCCCGATGCTGCTGCCCCGCGTGGTGCTGGCCCACCGGAGCGAGTTGCTGCGCACCATGCTGCGCGTGGCCGGGTCGGGGGCGATCCACGTCGTGGGCGAGACGTGGTCGGCGGTCGAGCTCGGCGCCGTCTGCGCGCTCGAGGCTCCCGACGCGGCGCTGGTGGGGGACGGCCTCGACGACCGGCTGCTCGATGCCGTCATCGACGGGATGGTGGCAGGCGGCGTCGGTGTGGTGGTCCTGGGCGACGACGCCCACCCCGGTCGGGTCACATCCCTGCTCGAGCGAGGGGTGTCCGGCTACCTGGTCCCCGACTCGTCCCCCGAGCAGGTCGTGGAGGCGCTGGTGGCCGTAGCCGGCGGGGCCGCGGCCCTGCACCCGGCCGCAGCCGTCACCATCCTCAACCAGTGGCGGCGCCTGCGCACTGAGCCCTCGGCGCCGGGGGCGGCCCTCACTGTCCGGGAGGGTCACGTGCTGGCCGCCATGGTCGAGGGCATGGCGGCCAAGGCCATCGCCCGCGACCTCGGCATGGCCCTCAAGACGGTGGAGAACCACAAGATCCGGATCTACGACAAGCTCGGGGTGCGCAGCCAGGCCCAGGCCGTGTCGGTAGCCGTGGAGCACGGCCTCGTGCCACAGCCGGTGGGGACGGGAGGGTAGAGCGTGCTCGACTCCGTGGCCGCGGTGGAGCGGGTGCTGTGGTCCTACACCGATGCCCTGCAGGTGCGGACCAGCTCGGTGATCCCGCTGTCGTCCGGGCGCGACCACACCAGGCTGCCGTTCCACCGTTCGTTCATCGAGGACCTCGACGCCCGGGCCGAGCTGCGGGGCCGTATGGGGTTCCTCGATCCTCGTGACCGGGAGCTGCTGCTGCGCTGGTACGTGCAGAGCGTCGGCCCCGAGGCCATCGCCCGCCACCTGGGCTGCAGCGTGCGCCAGGTCTACCGCCGCCGGGCCGCCGCCCTGGTGCGCCTGGTGGAGCTGGGGCGGGCCGACGAGTTCGCCGACGCCGATGTCGCCGAGTTCGCGTAGGCGGGGCCGCACCCGCCGGCGCAGTTCCCGCCTCCGCCCCGTTCTCGCCGTCACCGCGCTGGGGATGGGCCTCCTCGCCCTCCTCGGCGCCGCCCGCATCGGAGGGGCCAAGGCCCAGCTGGTGCGGGCCCGGGCCGAGCTCACCGCGGCGAAGGAGGCCATGGGCACCCGCCAGGATGCGGCTGCCGCCACAGCCCTCGACCGGGCCGCCGCTCGCCTGGCCTCGGCCGGGCGTCACGCTCGGGGATTCCCCTTGGGCCTGGTGCGGCCCATCCCACTGGTGGGCTCGCCGGGCAGGGCCCTCACCGGGGCGGTGGCCGCCGGCCGGGAGGGCGTGGCCGCCGGGCGGGCCCTGGTGGCGGTCCTTCCGCAGTTCCCCACCTCGGGCGCCGCCGGCCTCGACGGCCACGACCTGTCGGCGTTCCACCGGGCCGCGGTGGCCTCGGGCGACGCCCTGGTGCAGGCCGACCGCCATCTGGCCGCCGCCCGCCGGGCCCTCGCCGGCCCGGCCGGGGCCATGCTGCCCCCCGTCTCCGGCCCCGCCCGCTCCATGCGCCAGACGGTGGACGACGCCCACCGCCAGCTCGAGGGCGCCCGCAGGGGCCTCGCCCTCCTGGCCGACCTCACCGGCCCCGAGACCGAGGCGCGCGTCCTCCTCCTGGCCCAGGACACCATGGAGCTGCGGCCCACCGGCGGGTACATTGGCTCGTTCGGGGTGCTGCGCTTCTCGAAGGGCACGGTGGCCCTCGAGCGCTACGACTCGTTCGAGGCGCTGCCGCCCCCCGACCCGCCCATGGAGGCGCCCGACGGCCTCAGGGTCGCCCTGGCCAGGCCGTGGGACCTGAGCAACGTGGGCTGGTGGCCCGACTTCCCCACCTCGGCGGCGGCGGCGCGCGAGATGTTCGGGCGCCAGGGCGGCGGCGAGGTGGACGGCGTGGTGGCCATCACGGAGGACGTCATGGCCGGCCTGGTCGGGGTCCTCGGGCCGTTCAGCGTGCCCGGCTACGACGAGCCCGTCACCGGAGAGGGCTTCGCCGACCGTGTGCTCTACGAGGTGGAGCTGAAGCGCCCGCTCGACGTGCCCCGCAAGAAGTTCCTCACCCTCCTCGCCCAGCAGCTGTTCGACCGCCTGCTCGCCCTGGACGGCGCCGACCTGCCTCAGGTCGTGGACTCCCTCGACCGCTCCGTGGGGGCGGGCGACGTCCAGATGTGGTGGGCCAGCCCGGGCCGCCAGCGGCTGGTGGCGGACACCAGCTGGTCGGGCCGGCTGCCCCGGGTGGAGGGCGACTTCTTGATGCTGGTGGACGCCAACCTCACCGCCAGCAAGGCCAACCGCGACCTCGTGCGCACCGCCTCGTACCGGGTGCGGCGGGACGACGACGGCGACCTGGTGGCCCGCCTCGAGGTGCTGTACCGCAACGAGGGC
>JBQTJJ010000002.1:0-23232 GCA_052387235.1 Actinomycetota bacterium | reverse complement strand
TGTCGGACTGGTACTTGAGCAGCACGTGGAGCGTCTCCTCCACCACCTGCGGGTCGAGGGTGTCGACGCCCAGGTAGAGGAGTGTGCGGGCCCAGTCGATGGTCTCGGAGATGGAAGGCGCCTTCTTCAGCTCGAGCTGGCGCACGCTGCGGACGACGCGGGCCACCTGCTCGGCCAGGGCGTCGTCGATTTCCGGCACCCGCACCCGCACGATCTCCTTCTCCCGCTCCAGGTCGGGGTAGTCGATGTGGAGGAACAGGCACCGGCGCTTCAACGCCTCGGACAGCTCCCGGGTGTTGTTCGAAGTAAGGATCACGAACGGGCGCTGGTGCCCTTCGATCGTGCCCAACTCGGGAATCGACACCTGGAAGTCGGAGAGCACCTCGAGGAGCAGCGCCTCGGTCTCGATCTCGACCCGGTCGACCTCGTCAATGAGGAGGACGATCGGCTCGACGGCTCGGATGGCTTCGAGCAGGGGACGCGTCAGCAGGAACGGCTCGGAGAAGATGTCGGACTCGATTTCGGTCCAGGTCAGGTGGCCGTCGCCGTCGTGCTCCCGGTCGGCCTGGATCCGCAGGAGCTGCTTCTTGTAGTTCCACTCGTAGAGGGCCTTGGCCTCGTCGAGGCCCTCGTAGCACTGGAGCCGGATGAGGCGGGCGCCGGTCATCTCGGCCACCGACTTGGCCAGCTGGGTCTTGCCCGTGCCGGCCGGCCCCTCCACCAGCACCGGCTTGCCCAGCCGGTCGGCCAGGTACACCACGCCGGCGATGCCCTGGTCGGCCAGGTAGCCGACGCCGCGCAGCCCTTCCCGGACGGCGTCGACGGACGTGAACCGCGAGGGCGACGCCGGCGTCACCGCCGGACCTGGCCGTCGCCCTCCACCACGTACTTCACGGTGGTCAGCTCCCGCAGGCCCATGGGGCCGCGGGCGTGGAGCTTCTGGGTGCTGATGCCGATCTCGGCGCCGAAGCCGAACTGCTCGCCGTCGGTGAAGCGGGTGGAGGCGTTCACCACCACCGCCGCCGCGTCCACCTCGGCCACGAACCGGCGGGCGGCGGCCAGGTCGGCGGTGACGATGGCCTCGGTGTGCCCGGACCCGAAGCGGCGGACGTGCTCGACCGCCGCGTCGAGGTCGGGCACCACCGCCACCGACAGCTTGAAGTCGAGGAACTCGGTGGCGAAGTCCTCCTCGGTGGCCTCCCCCATCGTCGCCACGATGGCCCGGGCCCGCTCGTCGCCCACCAGCTCCACGCCGTCGAGGGCGGCCGCGGCCCGGGGCAGGAACTCGGCCGCCACCGCCTCGTGCACCACCAGCGACTCGGCCGCGTTGCACACCGACGGGCGCTGGGTCTTGGCGTTCACCAGGATGGCCAGGGCCATGTCGAGGTCGGCGGCGGCGTCGACGTACACGTGGCAGTTGCCGTCGCCGTCGATCACGTACGGCACGGTGGCGTGCTCCAGCACCGCCGCGATGAGCGACGCGCCGCCCCGGGGTATGAGGCAGTCGATAAGTCCCCGCAACCGCATGAACGCCACCGCCGACTCCCGGCTGGTGTCCTCCACCAGCACCACCGCGTCCTCCGGGAGCCCGGCCTTGGCGTAGCCCTCCCGCAGCAGGCCGGCGATGGCCAGGTTGGAGGAGATGGCGGCCGACGAGCCCCGGAGGAAGGCGGCGTTGCCGGACTTGAGGCACAGGCCGGCGGCGTCGCTGGTGACGTTGGGGCGGTTCTCGTAGATGATGCCGACGACGCCGAGCGGCACCCGGATGCGGGTGATGCGCAGGCCGTTGGGGCGGGTCCACCCGTCCACGACCTCGCCCACCGGGTCGGCCAGGGCCGCCACCTGGCGCAGGCCGGCGGCCATGGCCACCACCCGCCCCCGGTCCAGGCGGAGGCGGTCCACCACGGTGGCGGTGGTGCCGGCGCCGAGGGCCCGGGCCACGTCGACGCCGTTGGCCGCCACCACCTCGTCGGCCCGGTCCACCAACAGGTCGGCGGCGGCGAGCAGGGCCGCGTCCTTGTCGGCCGTCGACGCCCGGGCCACCGCCAGCGACGCGGCCTTGGCCCGGCGCCCCAGCTCCTCCAGGTCGGTGCGGTCGGTCACCCCCCAAGGCTAAGTGACGCCCGGCCGTCGGGCAGACTGCGTGCCGTGCCCGGACCCCTGACCGACGCGGTGCAGCGGTTCGTGGCCGACCTGGAGCCGGTGCTGGCCGGCCTGGCCGAGGAGGCCCGGATGCGCAGCGGCCGGGCCGGGTCCGACGTGGCCCTGGAGGCGTCCAACATCGCGGCCGCCTTCATCGACTGCGACGGCCTGCAGACCGACGAGGAGCTGTGGGCGTACGTGACCACCTTCGCCCCCCACTTCGACACCCTGCTCCAGTTCGCCCGCCCCGCCGACGTGCGCCGGGCCGGGATCGTCACCGGCCGCAGGACGTGGCTCGACGCGCCCTCGGTGCTGTTCGAGATCCTGGTGGGCCAGGACCACCGCCAGGGCACCCGCACCTCGTGGCGCTACTACGAGCGCGCCATGGCCATCGCCCACGCCGTGTGCGCCCTGGACGCCCACCCGTCCCACCTGGAGCTGGAGGCGGTGGACCGGTTCCGCACCCTGCTGCTGCGGCGCATGGAGAGCTGGGACGTCCCCCGGCCCGGGAAGGCGGGGACCGCCGGGCCGGCGGGCGCGGAGGGCGTTCCCGCGGCCCCCCCGATGGCCCCGCCCCGCCCCCTGGAGGAGCTGCTGGAGGAGCTGGACGACCTGGTGGGGCTGGCGCCGGTGAAGGCCGAGGTCCGGCTGGTGGCCAACCTCATCCAGGTCCAGAACCTGCGCCGCAGCCGCGGCCTCCCGGTGGCCGACTCCAGCCGCCACCTGGTCTTCACCGGCAACCCGGGCACCGGCAAGACCACCGTCGCCCGCCTCCTGGCCCAGATCTACCGGACCCTGCAGGTGGTGGACAAGGGCCACCTGGTGGAGACGGACCGGTCCCAGCTGGTGGCCGGCTTCGTGGGCCAGACCGCCATCCAGGTCCGCAAGGTGGTGGAGGGCGCGCTGGGCGGGGTGCTGCTGGTGGACGAGGCCTACGCCCTGGCCCGGGGCGACGAGCGCGACTTCGGCCAGGAGGCCATCGACACCCTGGTGAAGCTGATCGAGGACCACCGCGACGAGGTGGTGGTGATCGCGGCCGGGTACCCCGACGAGATGGCCGAGTTCGTGGACTCGAACCCGGGCCTGCGGTCGCGCTTCCCGAAGACCATCGCCTTCCCCGACTACGGCGACGACGAGCTGGTGGCCATCTTCGCCTCCATGGCGGCCACCTCGGCCTACACCTGCCCGCCCGAGGTGCAGGAGCACCTCCGGGCCTGGTTCGCGGCCCAGCCCCGGGACAAGGGCTTCGGCAACGCCCGCCTGGCCCGGAACCTGTTCGAGGCGGCGGTGGCCCGCCAGGCCAGCCGGGTGGTGGGCGTGGCCCAGCCCACCGACGAGCAGCTCATGGCCCTCACCGTGGACGACATCGGCCCGCCGGCATGATCTCCCGCGGGCTGCGTCCGGCACCCGGACGCTGAGCCCGCGCCCACTCCGGGCCGGGCCCGAACGGGCCTGCCGAGGCCGGTGCTTCTACGCTCCCCGGCATGGCCGCGCGCGTGCTCGCAGTCCTGGCCGCCGTGGCCATGGTGGCCGGCGCCGTGGCGGTGCGCGACCGCCTGGACGACCGCGCCGAGCGCCGCACCACCACCCTGCGGCTGGTCTGCGCGTCGGAGCTGGCCCCGGTGTGCGAGGCGCTCGAGGCCGAGCCGGACCGGGACGTCGTGACGACGGTGGAGCCGGCCGCCGTCACGGCCGAACGGCTGACCGGCCTGGCGGCGGGGGCGGCCCTCGACCTCGACGGGTGGCTGGTGCCCGGCCCGTGGCCCCAGATGGTGGCGGACGCCCGCCGGCGGGCGGGGCAGGAGGCTCCCCTCGGCGCCGGACCGGTGCTGGCCCGCTCCCCCGTCGTCCTGGCCGTCTGGAAGGATCGGGCCGCGGTCCTGGCCCCCCGCTGCCAGAACGGCGGGCCGGGGTGGAAGTGCCTCGGCGAGGTGGCGGGCCAGCCCTGGGAGCCCATCGGCGGCCGTCCCGACTGGGGACCGGTGAAGCCCGGCCTGCCCCTCCCGTCCGGCGCCGTCGGGCTGGCCGTCCGGGGAGCCGCCACCGCGGCCTGGTTCGGAAGGGTGGACCTGTCCAGCGCCGACCTCGACGACGGCGGGTACCGGGACTGGCTCAGCCGGCTGGAGCGGTCGCAGCCGTCCAGCCCGGTGTCCCCCCTCGAGGCCATGCTGCTGAAGGGCCCGGCCGCCTTCGACGCGGTGGGCACGGTGGAGGCCGAGGCCGGGCCCCTGCTGGCCCGGAGCGCGCGTCCCGACAAGCCGGACCTCCTCTACCCTTCTCCCGTGGCCACCGCCGACGTCGTGCTGGGCGCCAGCCCCACCTCGGCCGGCCGGCTCCTGGCCGGCCTGGTGTCCGGGCCCGTGGGCCGGGAGGCCCTGGCCGCGGCCGGCTGGCGGGTGCCGGGCGTGGCGGCGGCACGCGGGGTCCCGGCCACGCCCCCGCTGCCCGCCGGCGACGGCCTGCCCCCGCGCGGCTTCCTGGCCGCCCTGCGGGTGGTCGTGGCCGAGGTCCGGCGATGAGCTGGCGCCCCGGGGCCAGGGGCGGTCGCCGGCCCTGGGCCGTCGTCCCCGTCGCGGTGCTGGCCGTGGCCGCCCTGGCCCAGACCTGCAGCGGCGGCGGCGGGGACGACGTCGCCGGCGGCGGGAGCGGCAGCGGCCTGGCCGACGTGCCGAGCGGCTGCACGGCCGTGGACGCGGCGGTGTCGCCCGAGAAGGTCGAGCTCCTCACGGGGCTGGCCGCCACCTTCAACCAGTCCGATGCGGCCCGGGCCGGCGGCAGGTGCACGTTCGTCCGGGTCCAGCGCAAGTCGTCGGGGGCGGCGGCCACCGCCCTGGCCGGCGGCTGGCGCGACGAGCAGGTCGACGGGCCGAAGCCCACCATCTGGTCGCCGGCGGCCAGCTCGTGGGGCGCCGTGCTCAACCACCGCCTCGGCGCCGCCGGCCAGCCCGCCATGGCGCCGGCCGACGCCCGCCCGTTCATGCTCACCCCGCTGGTGCTGGCCATGCCGCGGCCGATGGCCGAGGCCCTGGGCTGGCCCGACACCCCGATCGGCTACGCCGACCTCATCGCCCTGTCCCAGGACCCGGCCGGGTGGGCCTCCAAGGGCCACCCCGAGTGGGGCGCCTTCAAGTTCGGCAAGACCAACCCCAACTTCTCCACCAGCGCCCTGTCGGCCACCATCGCCCAGTACTACGCCGCCACCGGCAAGAACACGGACCTCACCCTCGAGGACCTGAACGACCCGAAGGTCGAGGCCTTCAGCCGGGCGGTGGAGTCGGCCGTGGTGCACTACGGCGACATCACCCTCACCTTCCTCAACAACTGGTTCCGCAACGACGAGCGGGGCACCGCCCTCACCTACGTCTCGGCCGTGGCGGTGGAGGAGAAGTCGGTCATCGACTACAACCGGGGCAACCCCGACGGCATCACCGCCGCCGGCGAGCGGCCCCGCCCCCCGAAGGTCCCGCTGGTGGCCGTCTACCCCAAGGAGGGCACGCTCTTCTCCGACAACCCCTTCTTCGTGCTCGACGCGCCCTGGGTCACCGGACCCGGCAAGGAGGGGGCCCGCGCCTTCGAGCGCTTCGTGCAGCAGCCCGCCAACCAGCGCAAGGTGCTGCAGTTCGGGTTCCGGCCCGGCAACCCGGACGTGGCCGTGGGCGCCCCCATCGACGCGTCGAACGGCGTCGACCCGGCCCAGCCCCAGACCGAGCTGCGGGTGCCGGCGCCGGCCGTCCTGGCCGCCGTCATCGACAAGTGGGAGGAGCAGCGCAAGAGCGCCAGGGTCCTGATCGTGCTCGACGTGTCGGGCTCCATGGGCGACCCGGGCGGCGGCGATCGCACCAAGCTGGAGCTGGCCAAGGCGGCCGCCATCGACGCCCTGGGCCAGTTCAAGCCGGAGGACGAGGTCGGCCTGCGCATCTTCTCCACCGGCATCGGGCCGGCGGACCACCCCGACTACCTGGACCTTGTGCCCATCGGCCCGGTGAGCACCACCAGGGAGACGATGCGGAGCAAGCTCCGCGACCTGATCCCCACCAACGCCACTCCCCTCTACACCGTGGCCCGTGACTCGTACCGGGAGCTGCGCAAGGACTACGACCCGGCCCGGATCAACGCCGTGCTGCTCCTCACCGACGGGCGCAACGAGGACGACCGCAACAACGACAGCGACGGCATGCTGCGGGCCCTGGAGGAGGGCAGCGAGGGCCAGGCCACCAGCGCGGTGCGCATGTTCACCATCGCCTACGGCGAGGGCGCCGACGTGGAGGTGCTGCGCCGGATGGCCCAGGCCACCGACGCCGCCACCTACGACGCCACCGACCCCACCGCCATCAAGAGCGTCTTCACCGCCGTGGTGAGCAACTTCTGATGCGGCCCGGCCGGGGCCCCGGCCCCGCCTGATGCTGGAGCACCTGCCCGAGCGGGCCCGCACGCCGGCCGTGGCCCGGGCCGTCACCTCGCCGTCGGCCGTGCTCCTGGCCGGCGCCGGCATGTCGGTCGCCATCCTGGGCGGCCTCCCGCTCGCGGCCGCGGCCGGCGTGGGTGCGCTGGCCTGGGCGGCGCGGGTCGCGATGGCCGTCCCCCGCCGGCCCCGGGAGGAGCGCATCGACCCGTTCGGGGTGGGCGAGCCGTGGCGGCACATGGTCACCGACGCGCTGCAGGCCAGGACCAGGTTCGAGCAGACCGTGGCGTCGGCCCGGCCCGGCCCGCTCCGGGACCGGCTGGTGGAGCTGGGCCGGCGCCTCGACCACGGGGTGCAGGAGTGCTGGCGCATCGCCAAGCAGGGCGACGCCCTCGAAGCCGGCCTGGCCCGCCTCGAGCACCAGAGCGCGCAGCAGGAGCTGGCCGAGCTCCGCCGCGAGATCGAGGGCGCCGACGACGCCGAGCGGCCGTCGCTGGAGCGGGCCCGGGCCGCCATCGAGTCCCAGCTGGCCTCGGCCGAGCGCATGCAGCGGGTGTCGCGGGACGCCCGGACCCGGCTGCGGGTGCTGAACGCCCAGATGGACGAGTCGGTGGCGCGGGCGGTGGAGCTGGCGGTGACGGCCCACGACAGCACCGACCTGAGCCCGCTGTCGGCCGACGTGGAGTCGCTGGTGGGCGAGCTGGAGGCGCTCCGCCTGGCGCTGGACGAGACGGCCGCGGCCGGCGGCCCCCGCTCCCGTCCCGCCGGTTACCCTTGACGGGATGCTCAAGCTCCTGCGCCGGGTCAGCCGTTACGTCACCGCCCTCCTGACCGGGAAGTTCAACGAGCTGGCCGATCCCAAGGTCCAGTTGGAGCAGGCCCTCATCGAGGCCCAGGAGCAGCACCGGCGCCTCACCGAGCAGGCGGCCAACGTCATCGCCAACCAGAAGCAGGCCGAGCTCCGGCTCAACCGGGCCATGCAGGAGCTGGAGAAGGTCAACGGCTCGGCCCGCCAAGCCGTGATGATGGCCGACGAGGCCGCCAAGCGGGGCGACGCGGCCAAGGCGGCCGAGCTCACCCGGGCCGCCGAGGCCTTCGCCAACCGCCTCATCTCGGTGGAGAAGGAGGTCGAGGGGCTGAAGACGCTGAGCCTTCAGGCGGCCCAGGCCTCGGACCAGGCCAAGGCGGCGGTGGCCCAGAACTCCACCGCCCTGCAGAAGAAGCTGGCCGAGCGCCAGAAGCTCCTCTCCCAGCTCGACCAGGCCAAGATGCAGGAGCAGATGAACACGGCCATGGCCAGCCTGTCGCAGACGGTGGGCCAGGACGTCCCCTCCCTGGAGGAGGTGCGGGACAAGATCGAGCAGCGCTACTCCAAGGCCCTCGGCCACGCCGAGCTCCAGGAGCAGACGGTGGAGACCCGGATGCTCGAGGTCGAGCACGCCCAGATGGACAGCGAGGCCCAGGCCCGCCTCAGCCAGATCCGCTCCCAGCTCGGCCTGGGCCAGCCGGAGCCCGAGGCCGCGACCCAGCCCCAGGTCGACCCCGGCTCACCGCCCCCCTAGAGGCTAGATCTACGATCACGCCGGGAAGGACGAGGAACGTCGGGGACTCTATCCTACGCTGGGTTGCCGTGACCGTCCCCGGGCTCGTCGTCGACACCGAGAAGCTTGCCGAGGCCTGCCGGCGGTTCGGTATCGCCAGGCTGGAGGTGTTCGGCTCGGTGAGCCGGGGCGAGGCCGGCCCGACCAGCGACGTCGACGTGCTCTACGAGCTCGCGCCGGGATCGCGGCTTGGCTGGGACATCGAGGACCTTGCGGACGAGCTCACGCAGCTCCTCGGCCGTCGCGTAGACCTGATCTCGCGTAACGCCCTCCACGAGCGGCTGCGGGATCAGGTCCTGGCCGACGCCCGCGTGCTCTATGCGGCGTGACCTGCTGTTGCTCGGGGAGATGATCGACTCCGCCACCGAGGCAGTGGCGCTGGTAGCTGGCGCCGACCTGGAGACGCTGGCCGCCGATCGCCAACGCAGCGACGCGCTCCTGTGGAACTTCACCGTTCTCGGTGAGGCGGCAGCGCAGCTCGACGCTGGTATCAAGGCCCGCTTTCCGGAGGTGCCTTGGACACAACCAGCTCGGCTCCGCAACCGCATCATTCACGGCTACTGGTCGATCGACCTGGAGATCCTCCACACCACCGCGACCGATCTCCTCCCTGGCTTCGTTCGGCAGCTTCAACAGGTGCTCGAGGCCGTCGAGAAGGAAGAGGGCGGCCGCGAACGCCTTTAGGGACTGCGAGTCAACTACGTGAGTGAAGGGGCGACGCCGGTGTGCATGCCGATCGGGACGGGATCGGTACCGGACACTGGAATACAACGAGCCCCGGGCAGACCGGCGTCGCCCCTTCCGAGCAGGTAGTTGACTCGCAGTCCCTTAGGGTCGGCGAGGCCGGTGGGATCGCCGATCCAGGCGACGGTGCGGTTTTGTGGAGATCGCCGCAGCTCGACGTGGGGCGGCGATCAGAACTACGGCAGCACGACGAGGTCGTCGCGGTGGACGACCTCGTGGGGGAGGTCGGGGGGAAGGTCGGCGGTGCGGCGCCCGCCCCACTCGGCGACCCGCTGCGAGGGGTGGCGCACCAGGCCCTTGGCGAAGACGCGGCCGTCACGGTCGGCGATCTCCACCGCGTCGTCCACGTCGAACGTGCCCTTGACCGCCACCACGCCGGCCGGGAGCAGCGACGTCTTGCGCTCCACCAGGGCCCGCTGCGCCCCCTCGTCCACGAACACGGTGCCGGACGAACCCACCGCGAAGGCGATCCAGAGCTTGCGGGCCGGGAGGCGGCGGTCGTGGGGGCGCACGACGGTGCCGACGCCGGCTTCGCCGGCAACTGCCCCGGCCAGCACGCCGGGCCGGCCGGCGGCCGCGATCACGGCCCGCACCCCCGACCACGACGCGATCTTGGCCGCCGCCAGCTTGGAGGCCATGCCCCCGCTCCCCCGCTCGCTGCCGGGCGCCCCCGCCACCCGCTCCAGCTCGTGGTCCACCACGATGATCTCCTCGATCAGCGACGCGTCCTCCGACAGGCGGGGATCGGCGGTGAGCATGCCGGGCGTGTCGGTGAGCAGGACCAGGATGGCGGCGTCCACCATGTTGGCCACCAGTGCGGCCAGGCGGTCGTTGTCGCCGAAGCGGATCTCGTCGTTGGCGATGGCGTCGTTCTCGTTGACCACCGGTACCACGCCCAGCTCCAGGAGCCGGTTCAGGGTCTGGCGGGCGTGGAGGTACTGCTTGCGGTGGGCGGGGTGGAAGTCGAGCGGGGTGAGCAGCACCTGGCCGCCCACCAGGCCGGACCGGCCCAGGGCATCGTCGTAGACGCGCATCAGCCTGCTCTGGCCCACGGCCGAGATGGCCTGGAGCGTGGCGAGGTCGGTGGGGCGGGGGCCGTGCAGGCCGAGGGCGGGCTGGCCGGCGGCGATGGCTCCCGACGTCACGACGACGACCTTGTAGCCCATCCCCCGCAGCCCGGCGACCTCGGCGCACAGCTTCTCGATGGCGTGCAGGTCCACCTCGCCGTGGGCGTCGGTGAGCGAGGACGACCCGATCTTGACGACGACCCTCACGGGCCCAGCACCTGGTCGGGCTCGTAGGTGAAGGTGAACCCGCCGATGTGGACGGCCTCCCCCTCCCGGGCACCGGCCCGGGCCAGGGCCCGGTCCACGCCCATCTGCTGGAGGCGGTGCTGGACGTAGGCCAGGGCGTCGGCGTTGGTGATGTCGCTGATGGCGACGGCCCGCTCGGCCCGCCGGCCCCGCACGACCCAGGCCCCGTCCTCGCCCCGCTCCACCACCACGCCCTCCGGCTCGGGGCGGTGGATCACGAACCCGCCCGACGTGCCGACGGCCGCCGTCTCCGCCGCCCGGGCCTCGTCGACCAGGTCGGCCAGGCGGCCGAGGAGGGGCGGGAGGCCCTCGCCGGTGACGGCCGAGATGCGCTCGCCCTCCCAGGGGACGGCGGCGGCGTCGGCCTTGCTGCCGATGACCAGGCGGGGGCGCTCGAGCAGCTCGGGGCGGTAGCCGCCCAGCTCCCCCAGCAGCACCCGCTCCTGCTCGGCCGGGGCCATGGCGGGGTCGTCGGGATCGGCCGGCGCCAGGTCGACGAGGACGACCAGCACCCGGGCCCGCTCCACGTGGCGCAGGAAGCGGTGCCCCAGGCCCTTGCCCTCGCTGGCGCCCTCGATGAGGCCGGGCACGTCGGCCACCACCAGCTCCCGCTCGCCCACCCGCACCACGCCGAGGTGGGGCTGCAGGGTGGTGAAGGGGTAGTCGGCGATCTTGGGCTTGGCCGCCGAGATGCGGGAGATGAGGGTGCTCTTGCCGGCGTTGGGCAGCCCCACCAGCGCCACGTCGGCCATCAGCTTCAGCTCGAGGTCGTACCAGTGCTCCTCGCCCACCTCGCCCTGCTCGGCGAAGGCGGGGGCCCGCCGCCGGTTGGAGAGGAACCGGGCGTTGCCCCGCCCGCCCTGGCCGCCGGCCGCCGCCGTCCAGCGGTCGCGGGGGCGGGACAGGTCGGCCACCACCGTGCCCTCGCGGTCCTTCACCACCGTGCCCACCGGCACCTTCACCACCACGTCGTTGCCGGCCGCGCCGTGGCGGCCCTTCCCCTGGCCGTGGGTGCCGTTGCCGGCCCGGCGGTGGGGGTGGTCGCGGAAGGCCAGCAGGGATGCCACGTTGGGATCGGCCACCAGGCGCACGTCGCCGCCCCTGCCGCCGTCGCCGCCGTCGGGCCCGCCCTTCGACACGTGGGCCTCCCGGCGGAACGACACGGAGCCGGCGCCGCCGTCGCCGGCCTTGACGTGCAGCTGGGACTCGTCGACGAAGCTCATGGTCGTCGGCTCGGAACCGGAGGTTCCTCGCCGAGCTGGTCGTGCCACGCAGCGCCGGAGCGCCTCACGGGCTCAGGCGTCGGCGCTGAGGACGTCGACGAGCTTGCGGCCCTTCCTCGAGCCGAACTTCACCTGACCGGGGGCGGTGGCGAACAGGGTGTCGTCGCCGCCGCGGCCGACGTTGATGCCGGGATGGAACCGGGTGCCCCGCTGGCGCACGATGATGGCGCCGGCCTGGACGGCGGTGCCGTCGAACACCTTGACCCCGAGGCGCTGGGCGTTGGAGTCCCGGCCGTTCCTGGTGGAGCCTCCACCCTTGGTCTTGGACATGTCAGCCCCCTGCCTTGCCCGACGTGATGCCGGTGATCTCGATGGTGGTGTAGTGCTGGCGGTGGCCCCAGCGCCGGCGGCCACGGTTCTTGGCCCGGTAGGTGAAGCCCTTGATCTTGGGCCCCTTGGCCTCGCCCACCACCCGTGCCGACACCCTGGCGCCGGCGAGGGCGCTCCCGGCCGTCACCCGCCCGTCGTCCACCAGGAGGATGGGCTCGAACCCGACCTCGTCGCCCACGGCGGCGCGGAGCAGCTCCACGTCGACCCGCTGGCCCTCGGCCACCTTCTCCTGCTTGCCACCCGTCTTGATCACCGCATACATGAGACGACGAGACTACCCGAGACGGAGGGGAACCGGCGAAGTCCACCCCCTTCTGGTCCGCAGTACGACACGGTTTCGGGGGCGTTGTGCGGACCAGAACGCCCGAGGCGACTACAACAGGGATTCGTCGAAGACGATGCCGCGGCAGGCGCAGGTGGGGCAGGTGAGGGAGAAGGCCTCGACCAGGCCCTCGGAGACCCGCTTGCGGGTCATCTCCACCAGGCCGAGATCGGAGATGTCGAACACCTGGGTGCGGGTCTTGTCCCGGGCCAGGGCGTCCCGGAACACCCGGACGACCTCGGCCCGGTTCTGCAGGATCTCCATGTCGATGAAGTCGATGACGATGATGCCGCCGATGTCGCGCAGCCGGAGCTGGCGGGCCACCTCCTCGGCTGCCTCCAGGTTGTTGCGGAAGACCGTCTCCTCCAGGTTCGACGTCCCCACGTTCTTGCCGGTGTTGACGTCGATGACGGTGAGGGCCTCGGTGCGCTCGATGATGAGCGACCCGCCCGAGGGGAGCCACACCTTGCGGTCCAGGGCCCGGTGCAGCTGCTCGTGGACGTGGTGGCGCTCGAACATGGGGAGCGGGTCGGCGGCGGGGTCGAAGTACTCGACCCGGTCGGCGACCTCGGGGCTGATGCTGGCCACGTAGTCCCGCACGTCCCGGTAGAGGGCCTCGTCGTCGATCACCACGCCCCGGTAGTCGTGGTTGAACTCCTCCCGGATGACCCGCACCGCCATGTCGGGCTCCTGGTAGAGCAGGGCCGGCGCCTTGGTCTTCTTCGCCCTGGCCTCGATGTCCTCCCACTGGCGCAGGAGGCGGGCCACGTCCCGGTTCAGCTCGTCGGCCGTGGCCCCCTCGGCCGCGGTGCGGACGATGAGCCCGTGGCCGGCGGGGCGGATGTCGTCCAGGATGCGCCTGAGCCGCTTGCGCTCGTCGTCGCCCAGCCGCTTGGAGATGCCATAGGTGTCGGAGGAGGGCACCAGCACCACGAAGCGCCCCGGCAGGGACACCTCCTGGGTGAGGCGGGCCCCCTTGGTGCCGATCGGGTTCTTGGTGACCTGGCACAAGATGCCCTGGCCCGGGCGCAGCAGGTGCTCGATCCGGGTCTGGCTGGGCCGGTTGCCGCCCTCGAGGTCGTCGGCGTCGTAGCGCACGTCGCCCCGGTAGAGCACGGCGTTCTTGGGCGTGCCGATGTCGACGAACGCCGCCTCCATGCCGGGCAGGACGTTCTGGACCCGGCCCAGGTAGATGTTGCCGTCGATCTGGTTGGTGTCGTCCTGGGGCCGGCTCACGTAGTGCTCGATGAGCGACCGCCCCTCCAGCACCGCGATCTGGGTGATGCCGTCGTTGACGTGCACGCACATGAGGTAGCGGCCGACGGGCCGGCCCTTGCGCTCCCGGGCCCTGGGCCGCTCGCCGGCGTCGCCGTCGAGGGACACCAGGTCGGGCGCCGGGCCCCGCTCCGTGGCGCGGGCCGCGGCCTCGCCCCTGCCGGACGCGCTGCGGCCGCGGCCGCCCCGCCGACGGTTGCGCCGGCCGGGGCCGGCGTCGTCCTTGGCCCGGGCCGCCTCGGTCTCGGCCCGCTCGGCCGACGCCACCTGCCGGGACGGCGCACGGGGCGGCGGCACCTTGGGGACGAGGGGCGGGGCCGGGCGGGAGTCGCCCACCCGGGGCGGGCGGGGCCGGCCCTCGCCCGGCGGGTCGGGGAGCTCGGGATCACGGGGCCCGGGCGCGGGCGCGCCGTCCCCCGCCGGCGCAGCGGCGGCGTCGCCGGCCGCGGTGTCGCCGGCCTTGGCGCCGCCGCCTGCGGACCGGCTGCGGTTGCGGCCCCCGCGCGACCCCCGGCGCCGGCCGCTCCTGGCGCCGGCTGCGGCGCCGTCGCCGGGTGGCCGGTCAGCCGGCGGCGGCTCCGCCTGCCCGCCGCCGGCGGGACGGGGCTCGGGGACGTCGCTGCTCGTCGGCCCGGGTCTGGGGTCGGACATGGGGATGGTCCCTTCTCATGACGCACGTCCGATGACGTGCGGAGCGGCGGTCGCGTCGAACGGGAGCGGGATCGGCTCCGTTCGCGCGCCATCGCGCTCGATCCACTGGGATGTCCTGCGTACCCGCACCTCCTCGAGCCCGGCGCCGAGGGCGACGAGGAGCTCGGAGGGACGGAGGGCCCGGGGTTGGGCCGCCAACTCTGCGTGGAGCGTGGTGCCGTCGGCCCGGCACGCCACGATGCCGGGGCGGACGTCCTGCTCGCTGCGCTGTCCCTTGCGCTCGCGGGTGATGACCAGTGCGTCGCTGGCCAGGGCGGTGGCCAGCCGGTCCCCGAGGTCGGCGGGCGAGGCGCCCGACGTCTCCACGACCCACGAGCACGACGTCACCTCGTGCTGGAGGGAGGCGCACCCGGCCGCCACCTCGGTGGCGGCCAGGACGTCGATGCCGGCGGGCAGGTTGGGCGACAGCCGGTCCGCCAGTGCGGCGACGTCGGCGCCGGCGCCCTCGGCCAGCTCGACGTCGAGGTACTCGGCCACCGACTCGGCACCGGTGGGGAGGGCGAGCCCGAAGCTCACCTTGGGGCGGGGGGAGAAGCCCTGGGTGTAGGCGAGCGGGAGCTGGACCCGCCGGAAGGCCCGCTCCCACATGCGGGCCACGTCACGATGGCTGGTCCAGCGCACCTTGCCGAGCTTGGAGAACCGGAAGCGGACCCGCACGGCTCAGGCCGGCTTCCCCGACAGCAGCCGCACCGGCACGGCCCCGCCGCTGGACAGGTCCTGCCCCGTGCCCTGGCTGCCGCCGGCGGGCGGCACCGGCGACGCCACCACGTGCTCGATGCCGAACCCGGTGCAGGCGCCGCAGTCGTAGCACGGCGTCCAGCGGCAGTCCTCGACCCCCGACGCCCGGAGGGCGTCCTGCCAGTCCTGCCAGAGGAAGTCCTTGTGCAGCCCGGCCGACAGGTGGTCCCAGGGCAGGACCTCGTGCTCCTCGCGGTGGCGGTGGACGTAGTGGTCCACCGACAGCCCGTGCCTGGCCATGGCGTCCTCCCAGAGCCGCAGGTCGAAATGCTCCGACCACTCCTGGAAGGTGCCGCCGTTGCGCCACACGTCCTCGATCACCGGGCCGAGGCGGCGGTCGCCCCGGCTGGCCAGGCCCTCGGCCAGGGTGGCCTTGGGGTCGTGCCACTTGAGCTGGACGCCGCGGTCGCGGCGCACGGCGTCCTTGAGCAGGTTGACCTTGGCCCGCAGGTTGTCGGCTGTGGCCTGCCCGAACCACTGGAACGGCGTCTGCGGCTTGGGCACGAAGCCGCCCACCGACGCGCTGACGGTGACCCGCCCGGTGTGGGTGCGCCCGATGGCGGCGCAGCGCCGGGCCAGCTCGGCGATGCCGAGCACGTCCTCGTCGGTCTCGGTGGGGAGGCCGATGAGGAAGTACAGCTTCATGCGCTGCCAACCCTGGGAGAAGGCCGACTCGGCCGCGCCGTAGAGGTCCTCCTCCCGAATGAGCTTGTTGATCACCTGGCGCATGCGCCAGGTGCCGCCCTCGGGGGCGAAGGTGAGGCCGGTGCGCCGCACCTTGGCGATCTCGCTGGCGATGCCCACCGTGTAGGCGTCCACCCGCAGGCTGGGCAGGCTGACGCCCACCGAGCCCTGGCACATCGGGTCGTTCACGATGCCGCCCACCACGTCCTCGATACCGGAGTAGTCGGCGCTCGACAGGGACGTGAGGCTCACCTCGTCGTACCCGGTGCGGCGCAGGCCGTCCGACACCATGGACCGCACCTGGGCCGACGACCGCTCCCGGACCGGGCGCGTGATCATCCCGGCCTGGCAGAAGCGGCAGCCCCGGGTGCAGCCCCGGAAGATCTCGACGTTGAGGCGGTCGTGCACGACCTCGGTGAGGGGGACGAGCTGGCTCTTCGGATAGGGCCAGTCGTTGAGGTCGGTGATGGTGCGCTTCTCGACCCGCTCGGGGACGTCGGCGAACCGGGGGGTGACCGACACCAGGCGCTCGCCGTCGTAGGCCACGTCGTACATGGAGGGCACGTACACGCCCGGCACCCGGGCCAGGTCCCGCAGCACCCGCTCCCTGGAGCCGGGGGTGCGCCCGCCCGCCTTCCACGCCCCCACCGCCTCGGTGACCTCGGCCACCACCTCCTCGCCGTCGCCGATCACGAACAGGTCGACGAAGTCGGCCAGGGGCTCGGGGTTGAAGGCGCAGTGGCCCCCGGCGGCGATCAGGGGGTGCTCGGGGCCCCGGTGGGCGGCCCGGACCGGGACGCCGGCCAGGTCGATGCAGTTGAGGACGTTGGTGTAGACGAGCTCGGCCGACAGGTTGAACGCGATCAGGTCGAAGTCGCCTCCGGCCCGGTGGGTGTCCACGCTGAACAGGGGCAGGCCCCGCCGGCGCAGCTCGGCCTCCATGTCGGTCCAGGGCGCGTAGGAGCGCTCGGCCACGGCGTCGGCCCGCTCGTTGAGGATCTCGTAGAGGATCTGCAGGCCCTGGTTGGGCAGCCCGATCTCGTAGGCGTCCGGGTACACGAGGAGCCACGCCACCTTGTGCGGGGCGTGCTCGGGGGACCGGGCACCGTCCTCGCATCCGATGTAGCGAGCCGGCTTCTGGACCTTGGCCAGGAGCGGCTCGATCCGTGGCCACAGCGACGTCATGTGGAAGAAAGTGTAGCGGGAAGGTCTTTCCGGCCCTCTTCCGCCCGCGAACGGCGTCTCACGAGAACCGGCGCATGTGGACGTTGAGCACCAGGCCGAGGGCGGCGAAGGTGGCGATGGTGGCCGACCCGCCGTAGCTCATCAGCGGCAGCGGGATCCCGGTGATGGGCATGATGCCCATGGTCATCCCGACGTTCTCGAAGATCTGGAACACGAGCATGGCCAGGACCCCCACGCACACGATGGTGCCGGTGAGGTCCTTGGCCAGGGCCGCGGCCCGCCAGGTGCGCCACACGACGAGGGCGAACAGCCCCAGGACCAGGCCCGATCCCACCAGCCCCAGCTCCTCCCCCACCACGGTGAAGATGAAGTCGGTGTGCTGCTCGGGGACGTAGGAGAGCTTGGTCTGGGTCCCCTCGAACAGCCCCTTGCCGGTGAGGCCGCCGTTGGCGATGGCGATCTTGGACTGGTTGAGGTTGTAGGTGGACTGGCGGGTGTCCTCGTTGGGGTTCAGGAACGCCCCCAGCCGGTCCTTCTGGTACTCCTTCAGCAGCCCGAGCTGGAACACCGCCACGATCGCCAGCACGCCGGCCAGCAGGAGCAGGCCCATGTGACGGGGGCGGGCCCCGGCCACCAGCAGGGTGCCGAGCAGGATGGCGGCGAACACCAGCACCGTGCCCAGGTCGGGCTGGAGGTTGATGAGGCCCATGGGCAGACCGGCCAGGGCCAGGACGGTGAGGAGGCGGCGGGCGTCGAGGTCGCCCCGGTGCGCGGCGCCGTAGGCGGCGATGCACACGATGAGGCCGACCTTGGCCAGCTCCGACGGCTGCAGCTGGAAGCCGGCGATCTGGAACCAGGCCTGGGCCCCCCGCCTGTTCGACCCGAGCGGGGACAGCACGAGGAGCAACCCGGCCACGCACACGGCGTAGATGAGCGGCGCGAAGTCCCGGAAGAGGCGGTAGTCGACGGTGGCCACGAGGGCCATGACGCCGATGCCCATCAGGGTGAAGACGGCCTGGCGGCGGAGGAAGTAGGCCTCGTCGGCGCCCAGGTTGCGGCTGGCGCTGTAGACCATCAGCACCCCGAGGGCGGCGATGGCGAGCACGGCCCCGAGCAGGGTGACGTCGACGTGGCGCCACGGCGCGGCGCCGTCCCGGCGCGACAGCGCGGCCCGGCCCGGGAGGGCGGTGGTGGCCATCAGTCGATCCCCCCGACCAGCTGCACCGGCCCCGGGGGCGAGCCGGCCAGGCCCTGGAGGATGCGGCGGGCCACCGGGGCGGCCACGGCCCCGCCGAAGCCGGCCTCCTCCATCACCACCGCCACCACGTACTCCGGCGCCGCCGCCGGCGCGAACCCCACGAAGAGCGCGGTGTCCTGGCGGCCCACGACCTCGGCCGTGCCCGTCTTGCCGGCCACCGGGAACACGTCGAGCGGGAAGCCGGCGAAGGCGCCGGCGGCCGTGCCGTCTGGGTTGGCGACGGCGCCGAGCAGGCCCTGGAGGACCGGGAGCCGGTGGTTCGGGTCGATCTCGACCGACGACTCCTCGTGCGGCGCCACCTCCCGCACCGGCGTGCCGTTGGCCTCGAGGACCCGCGCCGCCAGCCGAGGCGTGAAAACGGTGCCCCCGTTGGCGAAGGCGGCATAGGCGTTGGCCAGCTGCAGCGGGGTGGCGGCGGCGTCGCCCTGGCCGATGGAGAGGTTCACGTTGTCGCCGGCGTACCAGTCGCCGTTGGGGAAGGCCTTCGGGTACTTCTCGTGCAGCTCCTTGCGGGTCTCGGGATCGGGGACCCGACCCCTCATCTCGCCCCTGAGCTCGATGCCGGTGCGGGCGCCCAGGCCCAGGTCCCGGGCCACGGTCTGCATGGCCCTGGCGTTGGGGCCGCCCTGGAACCAGAAGTTGGCCCCGAGGTCGTAGAAGAACACGTCGCTGGAGACGGTGAGGGCGCGGCTGAGGTTGACCCGGCCGTAGGACCGGCCGCCGGCGTTGCGCCAGGTGCACTTCTGGCCCCTGCAGTTGCGGAGCTTGTACGAGCCCTCGTCGAGCACGGTGGTGGCCGGGGTGATCATGCCGGCCCGCAGGGCGGCCAGCGACGTCACGAGCTTGAAGGTGGACCCCGGCGCGTACTGGCCCTGGATGGCCCGGTTGGTGAGGGGGAAGCGGTTGGCCGGGTCCTGGAGGGCGGCGAAGATCTCGGGCCGGATGCCGTTGACGAAGTCGGCCGGGTTGAACGCCGGGGCCGAGGCCAGGGCCAGGATCGAACCGTCCCGGGGGTCCAGGACCACGGCCGCGCCGGCCGGCGCCACGAACCCCTTGCCGGCGTTGCGGTCGTAGGTGCTCCGGGCCGCCTCCAGGCCCTTGTTGAGCGAGTCCTCGGCCAGGGCCTGCACGTCGAGGTCGATGGTGAGCTGCACGTCGTTGCCCTGGCGGGGGGGCCGGGACGCGAGGGCCGGGAGCAGGACGTTGCCGCTGGCGTCGACCTCGAGCCGGGTGACGCCGGGCTTGCCCCGCAGGTCCGCCTCGTACGCCTGCTCCACCCCCGACTTCCCGATGTCGTCGCCCAGGCGGTACCCCTTGTCCGCCCGCTCGCCCAGCTCGCGGTCGTTGATCTCCCCCACGTAGCCGAGGACGTGGGCGGCCACGCCGCCGTGCGGGTAGGTGCGCTCGGCCACGGCTGCGGCCGCCACCCCCGGGAAGTCCTCGCTGTGCTCGCGGAGGTACACCACCAGCTCCTCGGGCACGCTCTCGGCCACCGGCACCGGCTTGTACGGGCTGTACCGGCGGTCGGCGATGCGCTTCTCCAGCTCCTCGCGTGGGATGGCGAGGAGGGCGGCCAGGCGGGTGACCACGTCCTCCCGGTCCTCCACGTCCTTGCGGGTCACGGTGATGGCCTGGTACCCCCGGTTCTCCACCAGGGGCCTGCCCTTGCGGTCGAGGATCCGGCCCCTGGGGGCGGGCTCGTACACGACCCGCTCCTGGTTCCTGGTGGCCAGTGCCTGGAACGTGCTGGTGTCCATCACCTGGAGGTACCAGAGGCGGGCGAAGAGGACGGAGAAGAGCGACACCACCACGATGCCGACGATGGACAGGCGCAGCCGGGCACCGTCGTTGCTCATCGGGCGAAGGCGCTCTCGGACTCGGACGCCAGCGCCCATCCCATGGCCCGCAGCACGGGCCCGGCCAGGATGGCGTTCATGAGCGCGACCCACCCGGCCACGATCAGGAGGCGGGGCGAGACGAAGTGGGACTGGCCGATCAGGGCGCCCAGCAGGCCGTACAGCACCACGCCGGCGAAGCTGGCCATCAGGGCGGTGACGGGCCCGATCCACCACGCCGAGCGGATCATGGCCGACTGCACGCCGCCCACGGTGAAGCCGACCAGTGCGTAGGCCAGGGCCGACAGGCCGAGGGGGGTCTGGACGAACAGGTCGGCCAGCAGCCCGGCGACGAAGCCGATGGCCGCGCCGCGCTCGGCGCCGGCCAGCAGCCCGGCCGCCACCGCCACCAGGAGCATGGCCTGGGGGTGGGCGTCGCCGATGCGGATGCCGGCGAAGAGGGACTGGTGCAGGGTGAGCGCGACGAACAGCACGAACGGCAGGCGGCGGCGCGACGTCACCGGGAGGGGTCCCACTGGAGGACCTTCACGAAGGTGACGCGGCGCAGGTCGACCGACGGCTCGATGGTCACGTCCTGCTGGAGCGCACCGGCCGCGCTGGTGGCGGCCACGACCTTCCCGACCGGGATCCCGGGCGGGAACACGCTGTGCTGCAGGCCGCTGGTGACCACCATCTCCCCCCTGTCGACCTTGCTCACGGGGTCGACGAGGTCCACGCGGAGGGTGGAGCCCCGGCCCCGGCCCGCGGCCACGCCCACGTCGCCCGAGCCGGACAGGCGCACCCCCACGCTGGAGGAGGAGTCGGTGACGAGCAGGACGGTGGCGCGCCGGCGGGAGACGTCGACCACCCGGCCGACGAGGCCGCCGCCCGAGACCACCGGCATCCCCGGCGCCACCCCGGCGTTGCGGCCCCGGTCGATCTCGAGGGTGAGGTCGAAGCCCGTGGCCGGCGTGGCCACGACACGCGCGGCCACCGTGGGCACGTCGCCGACGAAGTCGAGGGCGGCCAGGTCGAGCAGCGCCTCCCGCTCGCGCTCGGCGTCGCCGGCCCGCAGCACCTCGGCCTCCCGCTCGGCCAGCTGCTCGCGGAGCCGGGCGTTCTCGGCCTGGACGTCGCCGTAGTGCAGCGCGCCCTGGAAGAAGTCGGTGATGGGGCGGACGGCGGCGTCGGCCGCGCCCTTCACCGGTGCGAAGGCGTCGCGGGCGCCGTCCCGGGCCACGTCGACGACCCCCGAGCCGTTGCTGCGCTCGTCCAGGGTGAGGAGGGTGATCGCGGTCAGGACGAGCAGGAGCAGGGTGAAGCGGGGGCGTGAGGTGCGCCGGTAGACAGCCACGAAGGGCGGTCCTCGGGCTTCAGTGCCCGCTCGAGGAGATGAGCACCTGCTTGAGCGCGTCGAACTCCTCGAGGCACTGGCCGGCCCCGATGGCGACCGAGTGCAGCGGGTTGCGTGCGATGACGATCGGCATCCCCGTCTCGGCCGAGAGCCGGGCATCCAGTCCGTGCAGCAGGGCGCCGCCCCCGGTGAGGACGATGCCCTGCTCCATGATGTCGGCCGCCAGCTCGGGAGGCGTCTTGTCGAGGGTGACCTTGACCGAGTCCACGATGGCGGACAGCGGCTCCTCGATGGCGTCCCGGATCTCCTGGGTGCTGGTGACGATCGTCTTGGGCAGGCCGGTGATCAGGTCGCGGCCGCGGATCTCGGCGTGCAGCTCCTCTTCGAGGGTGCAGGCCGAGCCCAGCGCGATCTTGATCTCTTCGGCGGTGCGCTCGCCGAGGGCGAGGCTGTACTCCTTCTTGATGAACTGGATGATCGAGTGGTCGAGCTCGTCGCCGCCGATGCGGATCGACTGGCTGGTGACGATCCCGCCCAGCGAGATGACGGCGACCTCGGTGGTGCCGCCGCCGATGTCGACCACCATGTTGCCGGTGGGCTCGTGGACGGGGAGCCCGGCGCCGATGGCGGCGGCCATGGGCTCCTCGATGATGTAGGCGGGCTTGCGGGCGCCGGCGTACTCGGCTGCCTCCTGCACGGCCCGCTGCTCCACGCCCGTGATCCCCGAGGGGACGCAGATCACCATGCGGGGCTTGGCGAAGCGGCGCTGGTGGATCTTCTGGATGAAGTAGCGCAGCATCTTCTCGCAGATCTCGAAGTCGGCGATGACGCCGTCCTTCAGGGGCCGGATGGCCTGGATGTGGCTCGGGGTGCGGCCGATCATGCGCTTGGCCTCGACGCCGACGGCCAGGGGCCGCCCGTCCTTCACGTTCACGGCCACCACGGACGGCTCGTTCAGGACGATCCCCCGCCCCCGCACGTACACGAGGGTGTTGGCCGTCCCGAGGTCGACGGCCATGTCACGGCCGAGAAAGGAGGAGAAGATATTTTCCGACACGACGTGGCACCCCCTCCCGGGTCAGCCACTCAGGCTAGGTGCATGCCTCCGGGAGCGCCAGCGGGAGCGGCCCGGGGCTCAAAGACCGGGGTAGAACAGCTCGATCTCGCGGGCGGCCGAGGCCGCGCCGTCCGACCCGTGGACCAGGTTCTCGGTGAGCAGGATGCCCAGGTCCCCGCGGATGGTGCCGGGCGCCGCCTCCTTGGGGTCGGTGGTGCCCATGAGCGTGCGGACCACCTTCCACGTGTCGGCCGGCCCCTCCACCACCGCCACCAGGGCCGGCGAGCGGGTGATGAACTCCACCAGCTCGCCGAAGAAGGGGCGCTCGGCGTGCTCGGCGTAGTGCCGGCCGGCCAGGTCGTCGTCGATGAGGCGCAGGTCGGCCGCCACCAGGCGGAGGCCCTTGCGCTCGAGGCGGCCGATGATCTCCCCGATGAGGCCGCGCTCCACGGCGTCGGGCTTCACGATGACGAGGGTGCGGTCCATGGGGCGCCGACCCTACCGGGGCCCGGGCCCGTCCTCCAGCTCGCCGCCGTCCGGCCGGCGCAGGGCGGCCCGGGCCGCGCCGACGACGTAGAGCGAGCCGGTGACCACCACCAGGTCATCGGCGCCGGCCGCGTCCACGGCGGCGGCGACGGCCTCGGGCACCGACGCCGTCTCCCACGCCTCCACCCCGAGGGACCGGGCCGCGGCCGCCACCTCGGCCGGCGGGAGCGTCCGGGGCGACGGGGCCGGGCACGCCACCACCAGGCGGGCCCGCGCCGCGCCCAACGCCTCGAGCATGGCGCCGGCCTCGCGCCCGCGGAGCATCCCCACCACCAGCACCGGCGCCCGGTCGGTCCCGAACGCCTCGGCCCGGGTCGGGGTGCGGGGGCGGTTTGTGGTGGTGGCCGGCCAGCGGCTGGTGTTGCGCGCCGCCCCCCACACCCCGGCGGGGGCGCGGGCGCCGGCCGCGACCCTGGCCGAGGCGTTCGGGACCGACCGGGCGCCGGTGCTGG
>JBQTJJ010000001.1:0-71687 GCA_052387235.1 Actinomycetota bacterium | reverse complement strand
CGCCCCGCCCGGGCGCCCGCCCCGCGACGAGCGCGAGGCCCTGGTGGCCCAGTGCGTGGCCGAGGTGCTGGGCCTGGCCCGGGTGGGGGTGGACGACAACTTCTTCGACCTGGGGGGCCACTCGCTGCTCCTGGTGGCGCTCCAGGGCCGGCTGTGGGAGGTGCTGGGCCGCCGGGTCCCCGTGCACGACCTGGTCGCCCGGCCCACGGTGGCGGCCCTCGCCGAGCACCTCGGGCGGGCGGGCGGGCGCGACCGCTCGGCCCTCGACGTCCTCCTCCCGCTGCGCCCCACCGGCGGGCGTGCGCCCCTGTTCTGCGTCCACTCCCTGTTCGGCCTGGCGTGGCCCTACGGCCGGCTCGTCCGCCATCTCGACCGGGAGCGCCCGGTGTACGGGCTGCAGGCCCGGGGCCTGGCCCGCACCGAGGCGCTGCCGCGGTCGCTCGACGAGATGGCCGCCGACTACGTCGCCCACCTGCGCCGGGTGCAACCCGAGGGCCCCTACCACCTGCTCGGCTGGTCGCTCGGCGGCGTGGTGGCGCACGCCATGGCCGTCCACCTCCAGGAGGCGGGGGAGCGTGTCGGGCTCCTCGCCCTGGTGGACTCCTACCCGCTGGTCGCCGAGGACCCTGGCGGCGCCCGGCCCGACGACGAGCGGGACGTGCTCGAGTTCGTGGCCCGGCTGGCGGGGGTGGACCCCGGCCGCCCCGGCGGCGCCGCGCCGGACCGGGGACGCGTCCTCGACGAGGTGCGGGCCGCCGGAGGCCTCTTCGGCGCCATCGACGACGAGACGCTGCCGGCGGTGGTGGACGTGGCCGCGAACGCCACCCGGCTGGCCCGGGCGGCGACGCCGCGCCTGTTCGCCGGCGACGCCCTGTTCTTCACGGCGACGGGCGACAAGGGGGGGACCTCGTTGTCGGCCGCCCTCTGGGAGCCGTTCGTCGCCGGCCGCGTCGAGAACCACGACGTGGAGGCGGACCACCTGGCCATGGTGGAGCCCGACGCCCTGGCGGCGTGGGGGCCGATCCTCGAACGCAGGCTGCACGACCAGACCGGGGCAGCCCGGTCACGGACCATGGAAAGGATGTCATGACCAACCCGTTCGACGACCCGGAGGGGACGTTCCACGTCCTCGTCAACGACGAGGGCCAGCACTCGCTGTGGCCGGCGTTCGCCGCCGTCCCCGACGGCTGGCACGCGGTCGTGGAGAACGAGACGAGGGCCCGGTGCCTCGACTACGTCGAGCAGCACTGGACCGACCTGCGGCCGAGGTCGCTGATCGACGCCATGGGCGGGTAGGCGTCGGAGGCGATCGCCTCAGCCGTCGCCGGCGTCGTCGCCGGCGTCACGCCCCCGGCCGGACCACGCCCGCCACAGGTCGGCGTACCGGCCCCCGGCGGCGGCGAGGTCCGCGTGGGTGCCCGCCTCGACCACCTTGCCGTGGTCGAGCACGACGACCCGGTCGGCACCGGTCGCCTGGGTGAGGCGGTGGGCGATGACGAGCGCCGTCCGCCCGGCGACGGCGGCGGCCGACGCCGACTCGAGGACGCGGGCGCCGGCGCTGCCGGTCTCGGCCGTCGCCTCGTCGAGGATCGCCACCGCCGGGTCGGCCAGGAGCAGGCGGGCGAGGGCGAGGTGCTGCGCCTGGAGGGCGGTGAGGGGCCACCCCCCCTCGCCGACGACCGTGTCGAGCCCCGCGGGCAGCGCGTCCACCCACGGCCACGCCCCGACGGCCGCGAGCGCCCGCCGCAGGTCGTCGTCGCCCGCCGCCGGTGCGGCCAGCCGCAGGTCGCCGGCCAGCGTGCCGGCGAAGACGTGGACCTCCTGGGTCACGAGCACGACGGGCCGGCGCCCGCCGACCTCGGCGAGATCGGCCACCGGGCGCCCGGCGACGTGGACGGTGCCCGCGCTCGGCGTGTGGACGCCGGCCACGAGCTTGGCCAGGGTGGTCTTGCCCGCACCGCTGGCGCCGACGACGGCCACCCGCTCACCGGCGCGCACGTGGAGCCGGACGTCGTGGAGCACGTCGTGGCCCGGCCGGTAGGCGTGCGTGACGGCGGCGAGGTCGACGGTCGGGGCGGCCCTGGACGTCGCCCGCGGCGGGGCCGGCCGGGGCAGGGCGGTGATCCCCACGAGCCGGCCGAGGGCGGCGGCCGCGACCTGGATCTCGTCCATCAGTCCGAGCAGGACGTTCACCGGGTCGAACGCACGCTGGACGAACAGGGCGGCCGCCGTGACCGCTCCGACGGTGACGTCCCCGCCGCGGACCAGGAGGAAGCCGACCCCCAGCACGGCACTCAGCCCCACGGCCTCGGCCACGTTGAGCCGGGCGAAGAAGCGGGTGCGCAGGCGGGCGGCGTCGACCACGAGAGCCGCCGCCCCGGCCGACCGCTCGGCCACGAGGTCGCGGTGTCGATCGGCCGTGCCGAGCGCCCGTACGGTGTCGGCACCCGCCACGGTCTCGAGGAGCTGGGCCGCCCGGCGGCCCGCCGCGTCGCGCTCGGCGGCGTAGAGCGGCGCGGAGCGCGGCAGGTACCAGCGCAGGGTGTACACCTGGACCGGCGCGGCGCAGAGCGCGGCGACGCCGAGGCGCCAGTCGAGGGCGGCGATGCCGACGATCGACACGGCCACGGTGAGGGCGGCAACCAGCAGCTCCGGCAACGCGGCGCGCACCGCGTCGGAGACGGCGGCGACGTCGCCGTCGCAGCGCGCCACCACGTCGCCCGTCCCCGCCTCCTCGAGGAGGTCGAGGGGCAGGTCGAGGGCCCGGGTGACGAACTCCTCCCGCAGCTCGGCGAGGGCGGGCTCGCTGGCGTGCGCCACCACCGCCGGCGCCGCCATTGAAAGCAGGCCCTGGACGGCGGCGGCCACGGCCAGGGCGGCGACGGGCCCGGCCAGCGCCCCCGGTGGGGCGCCGCCGGCCACCCGGTCGACGATGGTGCCGAGCAGTATCGGCGCCACCATGCCGGCCACGGCTGCGGCCGCGAACAGGCCCAGGCCGAGGGCGGTCATGCGCCACCGGGGTCGCAGGAGCCGGCGGACGACCGCGCCGATCGCCCGCGCGTCCGCGACGGGGAGGGAGGCGGCGCCGCTCACGCCAGGACCGTGCGAGCGTAGGCCGGGCAGCGATCGAGCAGCTCCCGGTGCGAACCCTCGGCGATCACCGCGCCCCGTTCCACGACGGCCACCCGGTCGGCCGTCGCCAGCAGCGTCGGGCTGGTGGTGACGACGATCGTGGTGGCGCCTCGGCGCCACTGGCGCAGCCCGGCGGCGAGCGTCGCTTCCGTCACCGGGTCCACGGCGGTCGTCGGGTCGTGGAGCACCAGCACGCGCGGCGACGCGGCCAGCGCCCGGGCCAGGACGACGCGCTGGCGCTGGCCGCCGGACAGCGAGGCCCCGCGGGCCGAGACGCGCCCGTGGAGGCCGCCCTGGAGGGCATCGCCGAGATCATCGGCTCCCACGGCGGCGAGGAGGCGCCCGGCGTCGACGCCGGTCAGGCCGTCCCGGCCGCCGTCGAGCACCACGTCGACGAGCTGGCCGGAGAACAGCACGGCGTCGTGGCGGGTGACGAGCAACGCCCGGCGGAGGTCCCGCAGGCGCAGGGAGGGGAGCGGCACGCCCTCCAGCTCGACGGTGCCACCGTCGGGATCGGCGGACCGGGCGAGCAGGTCGAGCACCGCCACCGCGTCGCGGGGTTCGAGAGCGGCCAGGGCCAGGAGCTCGCCTGGGCGCACGTCGAGGTCGAAGCCGCGCAGCGTGCGGTGACGCACCCCGCGGAACGCGAGACGCCCGCAGCCGTCGGGGACCTCCCCGACCCCGTCGGCGACGGGGGCGGGCGCCTGGAGGAGGTCGGCCACCCTGGCCGCCGAGGCGCGGGCCTTGGCCAGCTCGGCGCCGGCGAAGCCGAGCCGCCAGAGGGGGCCGACGAGGAACTGGGTCACGCCCACGGCGGCGACGAGGCCGCCGACGGTCATCGCCCCTCGAGCGGCGAGGATGCCGGCGACCGCGGCGACGGCGGCGATGAACAGACCCGTCGCCATCACGGTGGCCCCCTCGTGCACGGCGGCGGAGCGCGCCGCGGCGAGGCCGGCGTCCAGCGACCGCCGGCTGGCCGCCCGGTAGCGCTCGGCCGCGGTGGGGCCGGCCCGCAGGCCCTTGAGGACGCGGACGCCCGTCACCAGGTCGGTGGCGAGGGCAGCAGCGTGAGCCGCGTCGGCGCGCTGGGCGGCGGCTCGCCGCTCCAGGGGTCGCACGAGGCGCTGCAGCAGCCAGGCGACGAGCGGGAGGCCGAGGATCACGACCGCCCCCAGCTCGACGGAGATCACGAGGAGGACGGCGGCGGTCACCACGAGCGCCGCGCCGCCGGCGATGCCGGCCGCCACGGCCACCAGCACGCGGCCCGCGGCGGCGGCGTCGCCGCTCGCCACGCTCACCATCTCCCCGCCCTGGCGGGAGCAGTCGACGCCCGCCGGGGCGAGGATCCGAGAGGTCAGGTCGAGGCGGAGGCGGTGGGCGCTGTTCTCGAGAGCGACGGTGAGGAGCCGCTCGCCCCACCGCCACGACGTCGACAGCACGGCGAACACCACGGCCAGCACCGCGAGCCACCGGCCCAGCGCGGCTGCGTCTGCGGTCACCACGGCCCGATCGATGACGGCGCCGGCGACGACGGGGACCATGATCTCGCCGACCTGGTGCGTCACGAACAGCGCCGCCGCGCCGGACACCCGGCCGCGCTCGGCCCGGACGATGGATCGCAGCAGCACCGACGCCTGGCCGGCGACGGGCGGCGCGCCGGCTAGTGCCACGCGCGGGGCGTGTCCGGTCGTCGCATCGCTCGCGGCTCGCCCATGAGCTGCATCTTAGGGAGACTTGACATCGAATGTTAGGGACGCCTTAGATAAAGGGTGAGGGTTGGCTACCAACAGGAGGCGGACATGGGCAGGGCGAGCGTGCGTGTGGCGGCGTCGGCCGTCGTGGGGGCAGCGCTGACGCTGGCGGCGTGCGGCGGCGGATCGGCGACGAGCTCGGGCACCGACGAGGGAGATCGCGGGGCGCAGGAGTCCGCGTTCCCGGTGACGATCGAGCACAAGTACGGCAGCACGGAGATCCCCGGGGAGCCGGCGCGGGTGCTGTCCCTCGGCTTCCAGGAGCACGACGCCATCTTCGCCCTCGGCGTGACCCCGATCGCGGTGCGCTACTGGTTCGGCGACAAGACCGACGTGATCTTCCCGTGGGCAGAGGACGAGGCCGCCGGCGCCACGCCGGAGATCCTCGAGATGCCCTACGACAACCTCAACTTCGAGAAGATCGCCAGCCTGGAGCCCGATCTCATCCTCGGCATCTACTCGGGCATGACCGACAAGGACTACGAGACGCTGTCCGCCATCGCACCGACGGTGGCGCAGACGGACGACTACGTCGATTACGGAGTGCCGTGGCAGGACATGACGCGCACCGTCGGCCGGGCGCTCGGCCGGGAGGATCGCGCCACCGAGCTGGTGGAGGCGCTGGAGGGCCGCTTCGCGGCGATCAAGGCGGAGAAGGGGGCGTTCGCCGGGAAGATGGTCGCGGTCGCCACGTACTCGGGACCAGGGTCCGGGCCGGGGTTCTTCGCCTCCGAGGATCCCCGGTCGCGCTTCTTCACCTCGCTCGGCTTCAAGGTGCCGGCCGCGCTCGACGAGATCGCCGGCGACCAGTTCTTCGGGACGGTGAGCCCCGAGCGGCTCGACGTGCTCGACACCGACGTGCTCGTGTGGGACCAGCTGCAGTATGTCGAGGGTGGTCCGGCGGCCATCAAGTCGGACCCGCTGGTACAGCAGCTCGCCGTGATGAAGGACGGTCGTGCCGTGTTCCTCGAGGGCGACCTCGAGAACGCCTTCGCCTTCAACTCCGTGCTGAGCCTCCCTTTCGTCCTCGACCGGCTGGTCCCCATGCTGGACGGCGTCGTCGCATAGCCCGGAAGGGGCCAGGTCCGTTGCCGGCGGGTCACCCGGCCAGCGTCGAGGGTTCAGGCCTCGACGAAGCGTCGCCCGAGTTCGTCGGCCGAGGCGCGACGCGCTCCGAGGGTCAGGGAGATCGCCAGCGCCGACCGGCGGGCGCTGGTACCTTCGCCGCCTGAGAAGCCAATGCTGGGGGAAGACGAGCGGCCCGCCGTGCTGGCCGCCAAGACGCGAGTCCCCGGTTGCGCCGCGATCCCCCGCCAGCGTCTCGACACTGTCCTGGCCGGCCTCTGGGCCCGGCGCCTGGCCCTGGTCGTGGCGCCGGCCGGCTCGGGCAAGACCACCCTCCTGGCTCAGTTCGCCCGGGGGGCCGACTGTGCGGTGGGCTGGTACCGGGCCGAGGCCAGCGACAGCAGCGAGGCTGCGTTGGCGGCCCACCTGGAACGGGCCCTGGCCGGCGCCATTCCCGCGCCCGCGCCCGCCGCGAGCGGGCCCTGGAACGGCGTGGGCGATGTGGCCGCGAGCCTGGAGGCGTGGGAGCAGCGGGTGCTCCTCGCCATCGACGACCTCCACGTCCTGGCGGGCACGGAGGCCGAGCGCGCCTTCGAGCGTCTCATCGACTACCTCCCTCCCAACGCCGCCGTCCTGGCCGCGACGCGTCACCTCCCTGGGTTCAACCTGTCCCGGCTGCGGGTGTCCGGCCACCTGCTCGAGCTCGGTCCCGACGACCTCCGCTTCCGGTCCTGGGAGGCCGAGGCCCTGTTCCGCGACCTCTATGCCGCCCCGCTCCCGCCCGGCGAGCTGGCCGATCTGGCCCGCCGCACCGAGGGGTGGGCGGCCGGGCTGCAGATGTTCCACCTGGCCACATCGGGAAAGTCACCGGCCGAGCGCCGCCGGATCCTGTCATCGCTCGGCAGCCGGTCCCGCCTCGTGCGCGAGTACCTGGCCCGCAACGTTCTGGACGAGCTCCCCGACGAGCTGCGCTCCTTCCTGATCGGCACGTGCGTGCTCGGCCGGCTCCGGGGCCCAGTGTGCGACGAGCTGCTGGGCCGGCAGGGGAGCGAGGCGGTCCTGGCCGAGCTGGAGCGGCGCCAGATCTTCACGTCCGCCGTCGACGACACCTCGTACCGCTATCACGAAGTCCTGCGCTCCCACCTCGACACGGCACTGTTCGAGGAGCGGGGCGAGGAGGCGGCCCGGGCCCACTACCAGCGGGGAGCCCGCCTCCTGGAGGCAGACGGCGCCCTGAGCGAGGCGCTCTACGCCTACTGCCGGGCCGAGGACTGGGCCGCCGCGGCCCGGCTGCTCGGGCGGGACGGGGAGCAGCTGGTGGACGACCCGTGCGCCTGGGTGGAGACCCTCCCCGTCTCCCTCGTGGCCGGCGAAGCCTGGCTGCTGGTGGCCCGGGCCCGGCGCCATCTGGCCCAGGGCCAGTGGCACCAGGCCCTGGACGCCTACCAGCGGGCCGACGCCACCTCCGGTTCGGCCACCGCCCGTGACGCCTGCCGGCGGGAGCGCCGCCTGGTGGCCCCGTGGTTCGACCCGTCGGCCGTGGCGCCGCCCGGCTGGACCGGCGTGGCCCTGGCCGGGGTGCGGCGCGACCCCAGGGCGGCCTGGACCAGGGCACTGGAGCTGCCGGGCCCGTCCGGGCAGCTGGTGGCCGGGGTGGCCGCCCTGCTCTACGGGCACCCAGTGCCGGGTCGGGACCACCTCGTCCGGGCCGCCGACGACCCGTTCGCCTCGCCGGCCGTGGTGGCGGGGGCCCGGGTGGCGGCTGCGGTGGCCCTCCTGCTCACCCCCGGCGGAGGCGCTCCGGATGAGGTCGAGGGGGCCGCCGTCTATGCCGAGCGCCGCGGCCTGCCCTGGCTGGCCGCCCTGGCCAGGGCGGCCCTTGCCCTCACGCCGAGGCCGTCCGGCGTGGACGAGGCGGCGGCCATCCGGGTCGCGTGCGAGGAGGCCGGCGACGACTGGGGCGCCGGCCTGTCCGCGCTGATGGAGTCGCTCGGCCTCCTGGCCCGGGGAGGGGCACCGCTGGCCCTGCTGGACGACGCCGCGGGGCGCTTCCGCCGCCTCGGCTCCAGCGTGCTGGAGGCGTGGTGCCGGTCACTGCTGGCCGTCGCCCTCGCGCGGTCGGGCTCGACCGAGGCCCGTCGAGCCGCCCTCGACGCCGAGGCCCTGGCCCGTTCGACCGGCGTTCGGGGCCCACAGGCGGTGGCCCACGCCCTGCTCGGGGCCATGGGCGGGGAGCGGGCCACCGAGCACGCCGCCCTGGGCCGCACCCTGGCCGAGGAGTGCGGCCTGGCCGCCGTGGCCCTGGTGCACCACCCGACCGGCGCCGGCCCGGAGGCGGGCGGCCCGCCGCCGGTGGAGCTGCTCTGCTTCGGCGGCTTCCGGGTGTCGGTGCGGGGCCGGGCCGTCGAGCTGGGCGGCATCCGCCCCCGCGCCCGCGCCGTGCTCCGGCTGCTGGCCGTGTCGGCCGGCCGCAGCGTGCACCGCGAGCACCTCCTGGACGCCTTCTGGCCCGATGTCGACCCCCACGCCGCCGCCCACCAGCTCCAGGTGGCCGTGTCCACCCTCCGCCAGGTGCTCCGGCCGGACCCCGGAAACGGGCCCGGCGCCTACGTGGTTCGGGACGGCGACGCCTACCGGCTGGAGCTCCCGGCCGGCGCCGACGTGGACGTGGTCGGCTTCGAACGGGCCGTCGAGGACGGAAGGGCCGCCTTCCGGGCCGGCGACCCGGCCCATGCCGCGGTCGCCTTCCACGCCGCTCTCAACCGCTATCGCGGCGACCTGCTCCCCGAGGACGGGCCGGCGGAATGGGTGGTCAAGCGGCGCGAGCAGCTCGGCGCCGCGGCGGTCGATGCCGCCCACGCGCTGGCCGAGGCCGAGCTGGCGCTGGGCCGGCCGTCGGCCGCGGCCGGTGCCGCCGAGCGGGGCCTGCAGATCGACCGCTACCGGGACGGGCTGTGGCGCCTGCTGGTCGCGGCCCATGAGGCGGCCGGCGAGCGGGCGGCCGCGACCAAGGCTCGGAAGGGGTACGACGAGGCGCTGTCCGAGCTGGGGCTGGGGCCCGAGCCGGTCACTTCTTCCGGAAGAACTCCAGCTCCGTGATGGCGCAGTCCTCGCCGCCCGTGCTGGCGTGGACCGACACGATCTCCACCAGCACGCTGGTGACGCCCTTGGCCTTCAGGTCGAAGGACTGGAATTTGGCCGAGTCCTTGACCGCGACGTCCTTGGCACTCGGAGTGGTGCCGTCGAACACGAGATGCAGGGTCCGGGGCCGGGGCTGGGCCACGAACTGGGCCGGGTTCTCCGACGCCCCCGGGATGATCCCGAACTTGTCGAGGTCGGTGGGCTCCGAGAAGGTGACGGTGAGGGTCTGCCTGTCGCCGGGACCGGGGGCGCCCTCGGCCCAGAAGGTGTTCTTGATGCCGTCGATGACGGCGGTGGGATCACGGCCCGGGGCTGAGCTGGAGGCGACGGCGGCGACGGGGCGCACCGGTTCGAACTCGGGCTTGATGACCCGCCGGACCGACTGGTAGGCGCGGTTGGCCGGCTCCCGGAAGGGACCGAGGAAGGCCAGGCCCACGCCGAGGATCACCAGCAGGGCGGCCACCCTGCGAAACTTGTTGTAGACCGACTTGGCCTTGCGCCCGGCCATCTTGGCGTCGCGGACGGCACCGCGGCGGCCCCGCCCGCCGGTCGTTGCGGCGACCGCGCCTCCGGCCCGGCCGGGACGGGCGCCGGCAGGGACCGCCTTCTTCCGGCGCGAGAACACGCGGCGGTACCACGGCACCCTGGCCACCAGGGCGGTGGCCAGGGTGTGGCCGCAGCGCCGGCAGAAGTTCCGGGCCGGGTCGTTGCCCTCGCCGCACTGCCCGCAGATGAGGTCGCCCGGCTTGACCACCGGGGCGGGGGCGGCCGGCTGGCGGGGGGCGGGCCGCTGGCGCTGCTCGGTCGGCCGTACCGCCGCCGGCGCCGGTGGAGACGGGGGAGTGGGCGCCTGTCTGGGCTGGGCCACCATGGCCGCGGCCCGGCGGGCCGCCTCCTCCCGCCTGGCCTCCTCGGCCCTGGCCCGCTCCGCAGCCGCCTCGGCCGCGGCGGTGGAGCCGGCCACCTCCTCGGCCCGCCGGCGGGCCGCCTCCGCCTCCGCCTCGGCCTCCCGGCGGGCCGCCTCCGCCTCCGCCTCCCGGCGGGCCGCCTCGGTCTCGGCCTGGGCCCCGGCCGCGTGCTCGCGCTGGGCCCGGGCCTCCGCCTCGCGCTGGGCCCGGGCCGCGGCCTCGGCCTGCTCCCGGGCCAGTCGCTCGGCCCGCTCCGCCTCGGCCCGGGCCTCTGCCGCCTCCCGCCGGGCCCGCTCGGCGGCCTCCTCCGCGCCGGCCCGCTCGGCCGCGGCCAGCCGGCGGGCCTCTTCGGCTTCGACCGCCTCGTCGGTGCCGGGCCCGGCCCCACCGGCTGCGGCGGGCCCACCGCCCCCGCCGGGCTGGTCCTCGATGCCGATGGCCGTCTTGACCCGCTGCACGATCCCCGGCCGGGCCGCTTCCTCGGCCGTCTCCTCCACCTCGGGCTCCGGTTCCGGGGCCGGCTCCTCGACTCGCTGGCCCTGCCATTCCAGGAAGGCGCCGCACGACCCGCAGAAGGTGTCGGTGGAGTCGTTCTGGTTGCCGCACTCCTCGCAGATGATCACCGGCCGCCAGCCCTCTCGTTCACGGCAGGACCTCCACGGTGTGCTGGAGATGGGCCGGCTTGGCCGCCGCCACCAGCCCGTCGATACGGGCCAGGTCGGTGTCGGTTGGCGGGTCGCCCGCGAAGCGGGCCCGTACCAGGACGAGCGGGGACCCCGTGCCCGGGAGGCTGCCGCCCGGTGTGGCCGACCACGAGACCCCGCCGCCCTCCACGATCTCCGGCCCCGCCCCCGTGTACAGGGCCACCAGGTCGGCCAGTCCGGACACCGTCCCGCGCCGCTCGTACAGACCGGCGGCGTGGGCGACCATGGTGCGGCGCCGGTCGAGCGGCCAGTCGTCGTCGAGGTCCATCCCCAACCAGCTGCCGAGCCAGGCCAGGAAGTCGGGCGGCGCCAGCACCGGGTCGAGGTAGGCGGGCAGGTTGTCGAGGGCGCACAAGGCCGGTGCCAGCACATCGTCGAGGGCACCGGTGAAGCGCTCCAGGAAGTCCTCGCCCCGCAACATGGGGGGCAGCATGGGTTCGAGCGGGTGGGGGCTGGCCAGGCCCTCGATCAGCCCTCGCACGCCATCGACCCCCTCCCGGCCGCCGCGGCCACGATCGTACCCACCCCGGCCGTCACCGGAGGACCACCTGGTGGTCCACGGAGAAGACGAGCTGGTTGGGCTCCAGGTCGATGCGCGGCACGGCGTCGCGGCCCCGCTCGATGGTGGCCGGGTTGGCGGTGAACAGGCGGGCGTCCTCGATGATGCCGAGCCCGGGCAGGCCCTGGAGCACGGCGTAGACCTCGCCCACGTGGACGGGCCGGCCGAACGGCCAACCATCCCCGTCGGGTCCGCCCCGCAGCGGGTGGAAGTAGCCGAACAGCGCCTCCAGGGCGGCCTCGCGGAGGCGGGCCTGGTTGGCCGACGGGTGGGGCCGCAGGCGGGCCACCACGGTGACGCCCATGTACTCGGGCGGCTCCACCACCACCCGCGTGCCCACGATGCGGCGCTCGTCCAGGGCGGCGGCCACCTTCTGGTAGGTCTCGTCGGCCGGCACCATCTGACCGAACGAGAGGCGGCCCCGGTCGTCGGTGGCGTGGGGGACGATCAGCACGCGCACGCCGCTCCCGCCGTCGCCGTCGGTGACCGGCGTGCAGCGGGTCCGGGCAACCTCCAGCGCGGCCTGGCCGGCGATGGACTCGAAGTCCTCGGCCGTGACGGCCCGGCCCCTCGACCGAAGGGTGATGGGCCCCCGCTCCTTGGCGTTCCCCACCGTCTCGCCGTCCCGGCCGCCCGAGGCCGCGGACCGGTTCTCGACGCGCGCCACGAACGGGATCGAGGACTTGAGCACGGTGAGGCTGCGCCGGGCCACGTTGCCCCGCTGGCCTCCGCCGGTGCGGTAGGAGCGGATGCGCACGGCCGCGCCCTTGGGCGGGACCCGGCCGTAGGAGGTCACGGTGCCGTCGGGCTGGCGCACGGCCGGGCCGAAGCGCACCTCACCGCTGACACGGTCGACCACGAAGCGGGCGTCGTCGGGCCCGCTCGACGCCCAGTCCTCGACCTCCTCCCACGGCTCCCAGTCGTCGCCCGCCACCTCGACCACCACGGGGTCGCCCACCGGGACGATGGGCAGCCGGCTCACCCGGAAGCACTGCCCGGGCGTGCCGTCGGAGAACCCGAGCACCTCGTCCTCCACCACCTCGGCGTTGACAGCCGGCGTGGTGGCTCCGATGGTGAACGCCGACAGGCGCTGCACCGACGGCGAGGCGCTGTAGGCGGGCTGGTCGTCCTCTGCCTCCAGCACCCGGGCCCGCAGCCACCCGGCCCGGAGCCGGTCGACGATGGCCGTGGTGTGGCTGGGCGGCACGTGGAGCACGACGTCGCCGGCCCGGTTGATGCCGCCGGTGGTGTCGGTGTCCAGCTGGCAGGCGGCCCAGCCCTCGCCGTCCCACGCCTCCCACGCCAGCGGCGGCCGGTCGGGGTCGACGCCTATGCCTTCGATGCGCGCGTCGAAGCGCACCACCACGGCGCAGGACGGGACGGCGTCGTCCAGGCCGACCAGCAGGCTGTCGCCGGGTTTGGGGACCTGGTCGAAGCAGGCGAACTCCTGCTCCAGCCCGAGGGCGTCGTCGTGGTGGCGGTAGGCCCCCTCGGCCACGGTGGACAGGACGTGGGCGACCCGGCAGGGGACGACGTCGACGTCGTCCAGGGTCGTGAAGGCCACCAGCTCCTCGGAGCCGGCGCGGGGCGTGGCCACCCGCGTGCCCGACGGGATGCGGACGGTGTCGGGCCGCGGCGCCGACAGCCAGAAGGTGACGCCGGCCCGGGCCGCGTTGGGCGGGAACAGGCGCACGCCCACCAGCTCCAGGAACTTCACGTAGTTCTTGTCCGGCACCCGGTTGAGCCGGTAGAGGAGCTGGTCGGCCAGCCAGGCGAAGGTCTCGAGAAGCGTGACCCCGGGGTCGTGGACGTTGTGGTCGGTCCACTCGGGGCACCGCTGCTGCACCAGCCGCTTGCAGTCGTCGACGAGGTCCTGGAAGCGGCGGTCGTCGAGGTTGGGGGCGGGGAGCGCCATCTCACTCCTCCGGCAGGTAGTAGAAGGGGAAGACGAGGTTGCGGGGGTCGTTGGCGTCGCTGGTGGAGTAGCGCAGGTCGATGTAGACGACGGGCCGGTCCGGGTCGAAGCTCACGTCCACCCCCTGCACCACGATGCGGGGCTCCCAGCGGGCCAGCGAGGCCTGGACCTCGTAGGCGATGAGGCCGGCCATCCCGGTGTCGGCGGGGGAGAACACGAAGTCGTGGATGGCGCAGCCGAACTCGGGCCGCATGGGCCGGTCGCCGTAGGCCGTGCCCAGGATGAGCCGGATGCTCTCGGCCAGTTCCCGGTCCCCCGACACCAGGGCGATGCCCCCGGTCGCGTCCGTGCGAACGGGATAGGCCCACCCCGCGCCAATGAACTCACTACTCAATGTTCTCTCCCCGGCTGGGGCCCCAACCCCAGCCTCCTCGCCGAGATGGGGGCCCCAGCCCCATCCGCCGCCGTCAATTGAGCTTCACCACCCCGCCGGTGATGGCCACCTGGGGGCCGCCGTCGATGCTGACGCCGGCCGACCCCTTGAGGTCGAGCTTGCCGGTGGCCTCCACCGTGACGTTGCTGCTGGACGTGATGGAGACCTCGCCCGTGCCCTGGATCTCGACCTTGCCCGAGCTGGTCACCTTGATCGTCGTCTCGGTCTGGTTGAGCGAGATGCGCAGTCCGTCGTCAGCCGTGATGGTGGCCACTCCCGACTTGCCGTCGTCGTCGAAGAACACCAGGCGGTGGCCCTTCTTGGACACGAAGCCACGCCGCTTCACGGCGCCGTGGTCGAACAGGCGCGAGCCCAGGTTCGGCCTGTCCACGCCGTTCCACAGGCTGCCGATGACGTAGGGCCGGCGCACGTCGCCGTGCTCGAAGGCCACGAGCACCTCGTCGTCCACCTCCGGGAGCCAGACCGCCCCCCGCTGGTCGCCGGCCCCGAGCTGCACCACGCGGGCCCACCAGGACTCGTACGTGTCCGACAGCCAGGGCATGGCCAGCTTGACCCGGCCCAGCTCCTCGGGGTCGTCGAGGTCGGTGACCTGGGCGATCACCACGCCGTACATGGGCGGCCCGCCCGCGCTGCCGTTGCCCTTGGTGGCGCCCATGGAGGCCAGGCCCAGCAGGGAGCGCTCGTTGCGCCCGCTCACCTGGAAGTGCGACCGGTACCCGCCGGGGCTGTAGCAGTGGCGGGAGGACGTGATGGTGTAGCGGCCGTCGTAGGGCCAGCCCGCCAGCGACACGCTCACGGCCGTGCCGGCCCGGAGCTTCGGGTTGCCCTGGGCGACGCCGTCGGCCTCGCAGTGGACGCTGCCGATCTGCTCGATGAGGGCGGCGGCGGCGGCGTCGGCCTCGGCCTGGGTGGCCAGGGGCAGGTCGACGCACACGTAGGTGGGGTTGCCGAAGGTGCCGGCCAGCTCGGCCGGCCCCAGGCCCACCGACGCGCTGGTCGTGGCGGCCGCGGCAGTGGCCACCACCTTCTGCTTGGTGGTGGGGTCCCACCCCCGCACCTGGGCCTCCTTCACCTGCTCGCCGGCCGTCACCCGGGGCCGGAACCACTCGAGGTTGGAGCCCAGCACCAGCTGGGTGGGCTCTCCCGGCTCCACGCCCGACTCGCCCGGGCCGGCCGACGACTCGGCGGGGCGCCGCCACTCGAACTTGCCCAGCACCACCGCAACCTCGTAGCCGATCTCCCGGGCCCGGGCCTTGAGGAACTCCCAGTCGTTGACGTTCACCTGGGACACGTGCTCGTAGGTGGTGGAGGTGGCGTCGACGTGGCCCAGGTCGAGGCCGGCCCCCTCGGCGATCTGGGCGGCCAGGTCGGAGTCGGTGACGTCGTTGAAGGTCTGGGTCCTGCGGCCCCGGCACAGCCGGTGGGACAGGTCGTAGCCGCGTACCAGTGCGTGGGTCCCGGTCTTGTCGTACTCGGCCTCCAGGGCGGTGACCTCGCCCACGATGAGCGGGTCCTGGCGCCCGTCGCCGACGGGGGTGGCCGAGATGGTGACCCTGCTGCCGATGCGCACCGCCAGCTGCCGGAACACGTCCTTGCCGTCGTCGCGCAGCCGCAGCAGGAACATGTCGGGCAGGTGGAGGTGGTCGTCCACCACCACCTCCTCCAGGGCCGGCTCCACGCTCGATGGCAGGGGGCTGCCGTCGATCTCGATCACCGGCTTGGCTCCGAACTGCTGGGTGTCGGGCACGCTCCTCCCCCTACGACAGCCGGGCCGCTTCGGTGGCGGGCGGGACGAGCAGCTGGGTCCCGGGCCGCACCCGGATCGGGTCGTCGATGCCGTTGACCTCGGCCAGGGCCCGCCAGTACTGGGGCCGGCGGTACTCGCGGTAGGCCACCGACTGCAGGGTGTCGCCGGCCGTCATCTGGTACGTGCGCCGGCCGGGTACGCCGCCCGAGGACGGGTTCTGGGCGGCCGGGTTCTGGGGCAGCTCCTCCAGGGTCACCTTGACGGTGGCCCGCACCGGGTGGCCCTGCTGGTCGAACAGCGTGTACTTGGCCTGGACCTGCTTGACGTAGACCTCGAAGTAGGAGGTCGCGCCCCAGTGCAGGACCACCACGGGCGGCTGCGGCTTGTTGTTGCTGAGCGACTCCTCGGTGGGGCAGGTCCAGGTGAACAGCTTCTCCACCGCGGCCGACACGTCGCCGCTCCCGTCGTTCCACCCGTCGAACAGCAGCTCCATGGCCAGCGTGCGGGCGTTGGTGCCGATGAACTCCTTGGGTGGCGCCTTCTTGGCGCCCTTGTTCTTGGAGTCCTTCCACTGCGAGGACTTGGCCAGGTCGACCTCGGTGGGGTTGAAGGCGAACTCGAGCCGGTCGCCCGATCCCTGCACCGCCAGGTAGGCCTTGTCGAGGGCGGGCACCGGTCAGCCGCCCTCGTGGGTGAAGCCGTCGTGGACCAGCTCCAGGGTCTCGATGGCCACGCCCTCGTCGGTGGACGACAGCTTCGGGCCGCTGTACCTGGCCGGCCAGACCCCCACCAGGCTCCAGCCCGCGATCTTCTTCTTGTTGCCGTCGTAGACGGTGATCGAGGCCGTCTTGCGGCTCACCGCGTCCTTGAGGCTGCTGAACCAGGCGGCCAGCTTCCCGGACTCGGCGTCGATGGGCCGCTTCAGCGTGACGTTGGTGTGCTTGAGGCGGCCCGGGAGGCGGTGGACGAAGCCGTTGTTGCCGCCCTCCGGGTACTCGAGGACCTCGTACTCGCCGGCCAGCCCGTCGCACTCGGTGAAGGCGCCCAGGTCCACGCCGTCGACCTTCACCTCGTAGCGGATGGCCAGGCCCGGGTCCTTCGACGCCGCCACCTCCCTACCTCCGGTCCAGCAGGAGCCCGGCCCGCTCCCGCTCGATCAGCAGGTCGCGGCGGAGGCGGTCGAGGATGGGGCGGTAGAGCTTGTCGACGACCTCCTCGACGTCCTCGTCGCCGGCGCCGGCCGGCGCCGGGCCGGTGGTCTCGCCGGTGGCGGCGGGGGCGCTGGCGCCGGTGTCGGAGGCGTCGCCGGCGGCCCGCTGCGGTCCCGGGCGCGCCACGGGGACGGAGGCGGCGCCGGTCGCGGCCGGCCCCTCGCCGGGCGGGGGGGAGAACAGGACCGTGCCGTCGCCGGCCTCGCTGGCCACGCCGGCCCGGACGGCGGCCGCGGCCGGGCGGTCGCCGGGCGGGTGGTGGGCCCGGGTGGGGAGGGTGGAGACCCGGTGCTCCACGTCGGCCGCGCCGGCCTCCAGCTGGCGGCCCTCCGTGGTGGCCTCGTGGGGGAGGGCCCGGCCGAGGCGGCGCTGCTGGCCGACGTGGACCAGCTCGTGGGCCAGCAGTGACCGGGCCGGCTCCTGGTCGAGGGGGCCGTGCTCGCTGGGCAGGTACACCTCGCCGCCGGCGGTGAAGGCCCGTGCCTCCCGCCGGCCCGCCTCGATGCCGACGCCCGCGCCCCGGTGCACCATCACGCCGGCCAGGGGGACGCCGGCCGCCGCTTCCACGTCCCGGCGCACGTCGTCGGGCAGGTCCTCCGGCCGGTGGGCCCGCTCGGTGAGGGGCGGGCGCCGGCTCACCAGGGGCGCGGTGGCGTCGGGCGCCCGGGCCGCCCCACCGCCGGCGCCCCCACCACCCCCCCCGCTGATGGTGGCCGCCTCCACCGACCCGGCCGTCACCGAGCCGGCGATCAGGCTGCCCACGGCCAGCGTGGGCGCCGACATGCCGGCGCCGGCGCTGACGGTGGACCCGACCGACAGGTTGGCCCCCACCGTGGCCGAGCCACCCACGGTGGCGGCCCCGCCGGCCGTGATCTCCCCGCCCACGGCGGCCGCCCCACCCACTGATGCGGCCCCGCCCACCGAGAGGTCGCCGCCCACCGTGGCCGCCCCCCCGAAGGTGCCGGCTCCGCCGGCCGTGACGTCGCCCCCGGCCAGCACGCCGCCTCCCACGGTGGCCCCTCCGCCGACCACACCCTCGCCGCCCGCCGACAGGCCGCCCCCGGCCGTCAGGCCGCCGCCGGCCGTGACCTCGCCGCCCACGGTGAGGGAGCCCCCGAAGCTCCCGCCGCCGGACACGGTCGTCTCGCCGCCCGGGCCGGCACCGGATCCACCCCCGCCCGTGAGGTCGCCACCGGGGTTGAGCACGGGGAGGGTCGACGGCGGCAGCATCGGTTCCCCGCCGCCGGGCCCGCCGCCGCCGGTCGATTTGGCCACCGGCCCGGTGGCCGGGGCGGGCGAGCTGCCTCCGGTGGCCGTGCCGCCCACCTTCTTGGGGGCCCGCTGGGCGCCGCCGGCCGGCGACGCCATCGGGGGCCCGATGCGGGGCCGGGCCTCGGCTCGGCGCCCCAGGGTGGGAGCCCGCAGCTGCGGCGGCCGGTCGGGCTTGGCCGGCGCCGGGACGGCCGGCGGGCGGGGCCGGTCCACCGAGACGGGGGCCGGCTCGCGGAGCGCTGGTGCCGGCCGCGGGCCCGGCTCGGCCGGCGGGGCAGGATCCGGCCCCGGGACCGGCTCGGCCGGCGGGGCAGGGTCGGGCCCGGCCGGCGAGGCGGGGTCGAGCCCGGTCGGCGAGGCGGCGGCCGCGCCCGCGGGGGCGGTCCGGTCGTGGCCGGGCGGGGGCCGAGTCGTGCCGGTCACGGGGGGCAGCACCAGGTCGGGCGCGGTGGCAGTGGGCTCGGGCCCGGCCGGCGGGGCGGCGGGGTCGTCGCCGGGGGCGCGGGCCGGCACCGGCGCGGCGCGCCCGGCCCGGCCCAGCGTCGCCGCCCCCGTGCCCTCGCCGCCCGCCTCGCCGGCCGGGGCCGAGCCGATGGCGGTGTCAGGAGGCGGAGCGGGAGCCCTCGCCGGCCCGGCCCGGGTCGGGGCCGCCACGGTGGGGAGGGGCCGGATTCGGCCCTGGTCCGGGGCCCGTCGGCGGTCGCCGCTGGCCCGCACCGCCGGTCCGTCGCTCGCCGGCCGCCTGGCCGCCGGGACCGGTGTGGACCGGCCCGCCGGGGCACCGGCGGGCGGTGGGGGAGGGGCGAGGGGCAGCTCCGCGTCCGGCCCCCGCCGCTCCACGGTGGTGGCGATGCCGAGCACGATGCCGGCCGGCGCGCTGAGCGAGACGTCGTGGCTGAGGGGCTGCAGGGCCACCGGCGCCGGCTGGCGGGTGATCAGCTCGGAAAGGAACGCCGCTGTCGCCGCGGTCGTCTCCAGCTGCTCGGCCGTGGCCCGCAGGCGGGGCAGCTCGTCCCACGGGCCGTGGCGGGCGCCCCGGTCCGGTGAGGCCGGGGGCGCGGGCGGCGGGGCGGCGGCCGGCGCCGGCGCCGGTGCGGGCTCGGTGCGCTCCCGCCGGAAGGGCCGGCGCATGGCCTCGTCAGGCCCCCTGGTGCTCGGACAGGCGCCGGTTGATGGCGCCGATCTCCTCCACGAAGCGACGCCGCAGCGGGTGCTCCAGGTCCATGATCTCGGCGAGCGGCCAGTGGAAGTGGTACGCCACGTACGCGACCTCCTCGAACAGACGGTCGGGCGCGTACGTCACGATTCCCCCGGGCGACCACCGGCCACGTCGACCGCGAACTCGTGCTGGCAGGACGGGCAGCTGACGGCGGCGCGGGTGTGGCCCTCCTGGTTGACCCGCCGGTAGAGGTCCTGGAGGAAGGCCAGGTCGGCGGCGAACAGGCCCTCGATGACCCCGGGGTTCACCGACGTCACCGTGCCCAGCCGGGTGACGACGCGCGCCAGCAGGATCACCGAGAGGTAGGCCTCGTTGTCGAGGACGCGGGGGTCGCGCAGCGGCATGATCTCGTCGCGCGCCGTGGCCATGCGCATGACGCCGCTCCTGTGCACGGCACCGGAGCCGTCCACGTACCCCACGGGCAGCTCGAAGCTGAACTCGGTGTGCAGGCCGGCCTGCTGGTCGGCCTCGGCGACGGGCGGGGTCATCGTCCTAGGCCGGGACGTTGAGCTTCTCGATGGTGATGGTGAGGCTCTCGAGCAGGACCTCGTCGCCCGCCGCGTCCAGGGCGCCCACGTTCACGTCGCTGGGCCAGGCGCCCTCGAAGTCGAAGCGCCCCACCTCGCCGTGGGCGTAGTCGAACAGCACCACCGAGCCCTCCTTGCGGGCCCCGTCGATGTCGCCGTCGGCCACCTGCTTGATCCAGTCCCAGAAGACCTTGTCGTTGACCTTGCCCCGCTTGAGGGTGATGTCGCTGTACTGGACGTGGCCGGGCAGCTTCTTCAGCACGGGCAGGCCGGTCAGCTTGTTCTCCCGGTGCTCGATGACGCCGATCTTGATGCCGAGGCCCTCGGCCGACTTGAACTGGGCCATGGTGACGCCGCTGATCTCGACGTGGTAGCTGTAACCCGCGATCGGGTGTTCGCCGATGGGCATGGACGCGCTCCTTTCTGGGGCGGGGTGGTGCCGCCGGTGGGCCTGCTGCTACTCGGAGAGGGCCGACGTGCCGGACGGCAGCTGGGCCAGCCGGAACACCACGAACTCGGCCGGCTTGACGGGGGCGATGCCGATCTCGCACACCACCTGCCCCGCCTCGATGACCTCCTGGGGGTTGGTCTCGTCGTCGCACTTCACGTAGAAGGCCTGCTCGGGCGTGGTGCCGAAGAGGGCGCCGTCCAGCCACACCCGGTAGAGGAAGGCGGCGATGGTCCGCTTGACCGCCCCCCACAGCAGGTTGTCGTTGGGCTCGAACACCACCCACTGGGTCCCGCCCAGGATCGACTTCTCCACGTAGTTGAAGAGGCGGCGCACGTTGACGTAGCGCCACCCGGGATCGCTGGACAGGGTCCGGGCCCCCCAGACGCGCACGCCCCGGCCCGGGAAGGCGCGGATGCAGTTCACGTTCACCGGGTTCAGGCTGTCGTGCTCGCCCTTGGTGATGTTCGTCTCGAGGGAGATGGCGCCCCGCACGACCTCGTTGGCCGGGGCCTTGTGGACGCCCCGGGTGCCGTCGGTGCGGGCCCAGATCCCGGCCATGTGCCCGCTGGGCGGCACGTAGATGTTCTGGCCCGAGGCGGGGTCAAAGACCCTGATCCGGGGCCAGTAGAGGGCTGCGTACTTGGAGTCGTAGCCGGCCTTGTCGACCCGCCACTCCTTGATCTGCTGGGCGTTGAGGCCGGGCGGGGGGTCGAGGATGGCCATGCGGTCGCCCATCAGCTCGCAGTGGGCGATCATGGCCAGCTGCACGGCCTGGAGGCCCTCCAGCTCGATCATGTTCCGCTCGTAGGCGGCGATGATGTCGGGGACGCTCACCATGGTGACGTCGTCGATGGCCTCCAGCCCACCGAAGCCGGTGCGGTCGGCCGAGTTGCCCACGTAGTCCTCGGCCGAGATGCTGGCCGGCGTGGGCACGGCGCCGCCGCCGCCCAGGGTGGCCACGCCCGAGGCGGGCCGGCGCTCGACCGCCGCCGCGGTGCCGATCTCCTCCAGCCGGACGAGCTGCGACTGCTGGTTCACCACCGTGACCGCGTTCTGCCGGCCCCGCCTGGTGGTGAGGTTGTCGAAGGTCTCCTCGGTGCTGCCCTTGCGCACCACCAGCTTGAAGGTCTCGGGGCCGGGCTCCGAGGCGTCCTGCACCTCGACGGTGATGTCGTTCCCCGTCGTTCCGGGCTCCAGGGCGTTGACCCGGTAGGCGCCGATGGTGGTGTCGCTGGCGCTCATCAGCTCGGCCCGGGCCGGCGGGGCGGCGCCGGCCGAGGCGTCGTCGCCGATGCGCACGATGTAGGCGCTGCCGCCGCCGTTGAGGAAGTACCCGTAGACGGCGTGGGCCAGGTAGGAGCCCTCGGCGAAGTCCCCGAACGTCTGGGTGAACTGCGTCCAGTTCGTGACGAGGGTGGGCGTGTTGAACGGTCCCTGGGTCGCCACGCCGACGAAGGCGGCCACTGCCGTCGCCACCCCTTCGATGGGTCGGGCGCCGGGCTCCTTCTCCTCGATGTAGACGCCGGGCGAAAGGTACTGAGGCATGCGGCCCCTCCTCGCACAAGGTCGGTCGGAGGCGAGGATGGCGCCGGGCCCGGGCTGCCGGTAGGGCCGGCCGGGCGTGCCTCCGGGTAAGCCGGCCTGCCCCTACGGGCAGGCCGGCGGCCCCGTCACTCCGGCGGGATCTCGGGCGGCACGCCCAGCTCGGCGATCATCGACTTGGCCGCCTCGAGCTGCGCCATGGCCTGGGGGACGGACTCGGCCACGGTGAGCTTGGTCGCCTTGGCCGTCTCCGCGTACAACCCGCAGTTCAAGGCGATCTTGGTCAGCTGCGGCAGGACGGCCGGCGGCGCGTTCACGCTGCGGATGGCGCCGGCCGCCCCGTCGAGCTTGCCGGCGATCAGATCGGGATCGGGCTCCGGCTCGGCCAGCATGGTGGCCGCCTCGCCCATCCAGACCACCGGCCCGCTGCTCAGGATCGACGCCTGGTCGGGCGTGAGCGCGTCCGGCGGCAGCTCCTTGCCGTCCGGTCCCACGGCCGGCTCCTTGGCGCTGGCCACGAGCCCGTCCAGCTCGGCCTTCTTGGCGGCCACGCTGCCCTGCAGCTCCTTGAGCACACCGGTCGGGTCGGCCGCCGCCTCCAGGGTGTTGATGGCCCCTGTCACGGTGAGCAGCACGGACATCACCGGCCCCTGGTTGGTGGGGGGCAGCTGGCCGATCAGGAAGTCCTTCACCGAGGAGAGGGAGGCGGCGGCGGCCTTGCTGTTGGCCGGGGTCGGGTCACCGCCCAGCTTGGCCACGGCGGCGTCGAGCTGGGGCGGGACACCGCCCTTTATCGCATCGACGGTCGCCTGGGTGGGCTGGTCGGGGTCGGGCTTGGTCGCCTCCACCTCCTCCTCGGTGAGCTCCTCGTAGAGCTTCTTGACCCCGTAGCCGATGCCCCCGATGACACCGAGGCTGATGGGGTCGAGGAAGCGGCCGACGCCGGTGGCGGCGGCCGGGGCGAAGCTCACCGCCGCGGGCCGCCCTTCGGCCGCCTCGTGGGCGGCCCGGTGGGCCTCCTGCTCGACCCCGCCCTCTGGCGGCAGCAGGTGGGCGGCGCGGTTCGCGCCCACCCCCTGGGCCACGTGGGCCAGCTCCTCACCCAGCACCTCCCGGCCCGGCGGCGTCCCGGGGTCGACGTCGGATCGCAGGAAGACGTCCTCCCCGGCCGCGAAGGCGGCGGCGCCGAGCCCCTCGGCGGCCCGGTCGACGGCCGGTCCCTCATGGACCTCGACGCCGGCGAACGACCGGCCGAACGACGCCTCCATCGAGGCCCGCACGTCGGGGTCGAGCGGCCGCCCCGGCTCCGACCCGGCCAGGTCGACCAGCTCCTGCACACCGGCGTTGCCGACCTGGCGCTGCAGGTCGAGCAGGGGGGAGTGCTCCGGTGCCGCGTCGTCGGCGGGCGCCGGCGCCGGCCGGGCCGGGGCCACGGCGCGCTCCGGGTGGCGGGCCTCCTCACCCCCCGGCCTCCTCGCTCGTCCGGCTCCGGCCATCGGTCAGGCTCCTCTCGTTCGGGTCCGGGTGCGCCGGCACCCGCCTTGATCACTCCGCCGGTGCCTCGCAGCCCGCGTCGATGTCGACGTCGACGTTGAACGGGTCGATGGAGTCGCTGAGGGCCTGGGCCGCGGCCTGCCGGGTGGACTGGGCCGTGTCGTGCTCGGCCTGGATCATGGCCTGGAGGTCGTCGCCGGCGCAGACCGTCAGGCTGAACGGCACGGTGGACGTCCCGTTGTAGGTGTTGAAGTGGGCCACGTGCTCCTGCTCGTGCGGGGCGAGGATCGTGTCGATGAAGCGCTGGGCGTTGGCGGCCTGGCACTCGGTGAGCCCGTCCGGGACCGGCGGCAGCGTCACCGTGGTCGACACGGTGAAGGTGTTCACCATGTTCCCGGCGACGGTGTCGCAGCCGCCCTCGCCGCGCCTGCGGGTGGCGCCCTGGGTCGTGAACGAGCTGGAGAAGCTGGCATCGGTCCGTCCGGGCAGGGAGATGTTGGCCATGGCCTGCACCTCGGTCACCTCCCCGGTCCCGCTCATGTCCGGCACCGGCTGGGGAGCGGCCTCCTCGTCCTCGGCCTGGCGGTGCACCACCCCGGCCGGCCGGCTGCCGAGCCGGGCCGGGGCGGCGCCGGCGGCGACGGCATCGGCGGCCCGGGCCGCGGCCACCTCGGCCGGGTCGCCGGGGCGGGAGACGGGCCCGGACGGGGCCGGCCCGCGCTCGGGCTGGAGGGTGTGGGCCACCTCGTGGGCCAGCAGGTGGCGGCCCTCGGGCGAGTCGGGCCGGTAGGCGCCCGGGGCGAACACGATGTCCTTGCCGGTGGTGTACGCCTCGGCGCCGGCCGACTCGGCCGAGGCGGCCGCCCCGGCACCGGTGTGGACCCGCACGTCGCCCAGGTCCCGCCCGAAGCGGGCCTCCAGGAAGGCGCGGGCGCCGGGGTCGAGGGCCTCGCCTGCCCGATCCTCCCCCTGCTCGTCGCCCCTCCCGGCCTCGCAGGCACAGTCGCCACCGCTGCCGCCGCAGGGGCACGGGCCGCTCCCGCGCCGCTCCACCAGACTCCCCACCGCCGCGTTGCCGGCGGTGGCCTGGAGGCCGAGGAGGCCGCCGGCCAGGCCCGGCTCGGTCGCGACGGCGGGGCCGGCCGGCGCGGGCGCCGGCCTGGCGACCGGGACCCGTTCCTCGGCCTCGACATGGGCGCGCCCTCTCATGGCGCCACCACCTCGAGCCAGGGGCCGAACTCGGCCTCCACGCACAGGCGGCCCAGCTTGCGGTACTCGCGCTGGGTGGCCCGGACCAGATCGGCCATGGTGACCTCCTCCCTGCGGCTCGCCGCGCTGAAGGCGGCGGCCACGGTCACGTTGCGGATGTTGCCGCCCGAGAGGCTGAAGGAGCGGGCCATGAAGGCCAGGTCCAGGTCGGGCGCCCTCGGCACCAGCGGGCCCAGGCAGTGCTCCCAGAGCCGGAGCCGCTCGGGCTCCTCGGGCAGCGGGAAGTCCACCACCGCGTCGAGGCGGCGGGCGAAGGCCTCGTCCACGTTGTTGCGCAGGTTGGTCGCGAGCACGGCGATGCCGGTGAACGCCTCCAGCCGCTGGAGCAGGTAGGCCACCTCCACGTTGGCGTAGCGGTCCCTGGCGTCCTTGACCTCGGAGCGCTTGCCGAACAGGGCGTCGGCCTCGTCGAAGAAGATCACCCCGTTCACCCGCTCCGCCTCGGTGAAGATGCGGTCGAGGTTCTTCTCCGTCTCCCCGATGTACTTGTCGACGACGGTGGCCAGGTCGATGGCGTACATGTCGAGCCCCAGGTCGCCGGCCACCACCTCGGCGGCCATCGTCTTGCCGACGCCCGACGGCCCGGCGAACAGGGCGCTGAGGCTGCGGTGGCCCCGGTGGCCACGGCCCAGGCCCCAGTCGCCGAACACGGTGTCGCCCAGGCGGGCCCGGACGGTGAGCTCCCGCAGCTGGTGCAGCACCGGCGCCGGCAGCACCAGGTCGTCCCAGCCGACCTCCGGCTCGACGCGCCGGGCCAGCCGCTCCAGGCCGGCGCCGTTCTGGGCCAGGGCGCCGTGCCCCAGGTCGCCGGCGCCCAGCGGTCGGCCCTCGGCCTCGGCCCGCAGCCGGGCCGTCACCGTCGCCCGCCACACCTGGTCGGGCGAGAGGGTGAAGTGGGTGGTGGCCGCGGCCGCGTCGACGGCCTCCGCCCCCGCGCCGGACAGGGCCGCCAGCCACAGCGAGGCGCGCTGGGACGGCGCCGGCGCCGGCGCATCCAGGAGCAGCGGCACGTCGGCCGACCACCCCGGGTCCCAGCCCCGGCCCCCCACCAGCACCACCGGCCAGGTGACGTCGGCCATGGTGCGCAGGGCGGCCACGTCCCGCTCGGCCAGCCCCTCGACCGGGCCGGCCACCAGGCCGGCGCCGAGCAGGCGCGCCTCCCTCACCGCGGTGGCGGCCATGACCGCGGCGTCGGCGCCGGGGGCCAGCCGGCGCAGGTCCAGGACGACGGCCGGCCACCCCGCAGCCGCGAAGGCGGCCGCGGCGGTGGCGTGGCCCGACGCACCGGGGCGCTCCCGCAGGTACGCGAGCCGGGTCCCGGCGGCCAGGGCGCGGGCCAGATCGGACGACGCCCGGCTGGCGAGGGGGGCCGTGGTCATGACGAGCCCCGCCAGCGACGGCTCCGGCGTGGGGTCGCCCAGGAGGTGGAGGGCGACCCGGTCGGGCACGCGCAGGGAGCGGGTGGGGAAGGGTCGCTCGGGCTCGCCCACCACCAGGACGCCGCCCCGGCACAGCGCCCCGGCCTCGCCCAGGCGGCGGCGCTCGGCCGACGCCAGCCCGAGACCGCACAGCTCCAGGGCCAGCCCGGTGCTGGCCCGCCGCCTGGTCACGTCGTCGTGGAGGTAGCCGTACAGCCGCTCGAAGCGGGGGTCGAGGTCTGGCGCCAGGGCGACGACGACCAGGTCGAGGTCCACGTCGTCGAGGGCGAAGGCGCCGGCCAGGCGCTCCAGCCGGGTCGGCCCGGCGCCGGCCCGGTCGCGGCTCCCCGGTGGCGGCGTCGCCGCTGCGGTCCGGCCGGCCGGCCGGGGGCGGGGCCCCGACAGCAGCTCGTCGACCTGGGCCTCGGAGATGTAGAGGCCGCGGAAGCGGTCGTCGGGGGCCGCGTCGCGCGCCCGCCGCCGGCCCACCTCCTCGCGCACCCGGGCCTCCACGGCGGCCAGCCGGGCCAGCAGCTGGGCCAGCGACGGGTCGGCCCCGGCCGGCACCGGGCCGCCGTTGCGTCCCGGCGCTGTCGAGGGCGAGGGCCGCACGGGCGAGCTCCCGGGGCCGCTCACGGCGACTCCAGCTGCTTGAGCCAGAAGCTGCGCCCGGGCTGGTCCTCGCCCTTGGCACCCTGCACCAGCTCCTCGGCCAGGGCCCGCTTCTGCCGGGCCGGGGCCCGGGGCCGCCGGCCGCCGGCGCCGGGCCTGGCGGCGGTCACGGTCGGGGCGCCGGCCGCCTCCCCCACGCCGTCGCCCCGCATGCGCAGCAGCGGTCCCTCCAGCACCGGGGCGCCCACGTCCACCGAGCGGCCCGTCACGAACGGCGCGGTCACCACCAGGTCGAGGGACGGCTTCAGCTCGCCCCCGAGCGCCGACCACACGTCGGAGATGTTGCGGTCCTCGGCCGGTGGGAGGGCGATGTGCACGTGGGCGGGCCGGTCCTGGTCGGCCAGGGCGCCGGCCAGCACCTCCTCGGGGAGGACCTCGTAGCGCAGGAAGCAACCCAGGCAGGCGGCCAGGAGGCGGTGCTCGTCCTCGGGCCGCTGCGTCCAGGCGGTGAGGAGGTAGGAGAGGTCGAAGCGCCGGGGCGGCGGGCGGCGGGCGAGGACCCGCCCGTCCTCGTCCCGGACCTCCTCGTACATCACGTCCCGCCGGCGCATGTTCTCGCGGATGTCGTACAGGTAGACGTCGACGCTGGGCGTGTTCCGGGACGCGGCCCACTCCTTGGTGGGCGCGTCGAACGCCACCTCCACGTCGGAGCCGTTGAGGGCGTCCCGGCGCAGCAACCGGCGGAGCGACTCGTCCACGTCGTGGATCACCGTCGCGACGATTCCAGCCCCGCCCGCCGCCGCCCAGCCGCCGCCGTGCAGCCGTTCGGGCAGCTCCCGGTGCCCTTTCGGCCCGCGCCGCCAGGACTGGTAGCGGGATCGGTCCCCCTGGGCACCAGTTCCGCTACCAGTCCGGCGCCGGCGGGGTCAGCCGGTCAGATGAGGCCCTCCCGCACGGCGTAGGCGACGGCGTGGGCCCGGTTGCGCAGCTGGAAGCGGGACGTGATGTCGTGGATGACGTTCTTCACCGTGCGCTCCGAGTAGGAGAGCCGGCTGGCGATCTCGGCCGTGTCGAGGCCGTCGGCCACGAGCCGGAGCACCTCCAGCTCCCGCTCGGCCATGCCGCTCATGGTGAGGCCGCGGGGTGCCAGCACCTGGCGCTGCAGGCGGCCCACCTGGTCGAGCAGCCGGCCCAGCAGGTCGGGCGGGACGGCCCCGTCGCCGGCCAGGGCCGACCGGACGCACGTCACCAGGCGCTCGGGCGAGGCCTCGCTCCGGCGCAAGAGGCCGCTGGCGCCGGTCTCCGCGGCCCGGAGGAGGCCGGCGTCGTCGAGGCGGGTGGCCACCAGCACCAGCTTGGGACAGCCGTTGCGCTGTACGGCCCGGGCCGCCTTGAGGGCCTCGTCGTCGATCTCGTCGCAGAGGACGATGGCCACCACGGCGGTGTCCACGTCGCCCGCGGCCACGACGGTCACCTCCGGCCGGCTGCGGAGCTGCGCCACCAGCCCGGCCTGGGAGATCGGGTCCGCGGCATAGACGAACACGGGGATGCGATCGGCCACTTTCGTTCCTGCTCCTTCCCCCGCCGGGCCCGCACTCTTGCACGGTCCCCTCCGCAACGGCTCTACGCGCGCTCCACACGGGACGGCCCGAACGGGCCTCCCGCGAAGGTCACCCGAACGGGCAGTGCGAGCTGCCCCGGTGGCTTCCCCGGGGCCCTTTGACGGCGCAGGTCCCGGGCGTATGTTGCGGGGCCGTGGGCGCGACCGCCTCCCTCTCGTCTTCGGCGCTGCAGGTCGAGCCCGGAGGGACCGTCGTCGTCGACGTCCGCCTCCGCAACACCGGCACCGTCGTGGACCAGTTCACCTTCGAGATCCTCGGCGACGCCGCCGCCTGGGCCACCGCCGACCCACCCAGCCTGTCGCTGTTCCCCGGTGCAGAGGGCGTCGCCCACATCCGCTTCACCGTGCCCCGATCGGCGGAGGCCCGGTCCGGCGCCATCCCCTTCGCGGTCAAGGTGTCGTCCAAGGAGGACCCGGCCGGCGGGATGGTGGAGGAGGGCACCCTCGAGGTCGGCGGTTTCGTCGACGTCTCGGCCGAGCTGCTTCCGCGGACTTCCCACGGCGGCCGGGTCGGGCGCCACGAGCTGGCCCTCGACAACCGGGGCAACACCCGCGTCAACGCCGTGCTCACCGCCGCCGACCCGGCCGACCTGCTCCGCTTCTCGTTCGGGCCCCCTGCGCTGGTGGCCGAGCCCGACACCGCCACGTTCTCCAAGGTCGTGGTCCGCCCGCTCAAGACGTTCTGGCGGGGGCGGCCGAAGACGCTGCCGTTCCAGGTGTCGGTGGAGGCGGACGGCGCCGCGCCGATCACCGTCGACGGCTCCTATCTCCAAGAGCCCCGCCTGCCCAGCTGGTTCTGGAAGGTCCTCCTGGCCGTGCTGGCCCTCCTGCTCCTGCTGGTCATCCTGTGGTTCACCCTGCTCAAGCCGACCGTGGAGTCGGCGGCGAAGGAGGCGGTGGAGGAGCCCCTGGAGCAGACCGAGGAAGCCCTGCAGGACCTGGCCAAGCAGGTCGGCGCGGCCGCACCCCAGATCGACACCGGGGGCGGGGACTCGGGCGGCACGCCGCCCGGCGCCCAGGCCGGCGCCGAGGAGGTGGAGACGGACCTCGGGAACCCGTTCGACGCCAGGCTGGCCGTGAACGGGCCCGGGGTGCTCGAGGATGCCGTCACGGTGGGCGACAAGCAGGTCTTCTCGCTCACCGACATCGTGCTCCAGAACCCCGCCGGGGACAGCGGTATCGTGGAATTGAAGCGGGGTGACCGGGTCCTGCTTCGCCTCAACCTGGCCAACTTCCGGGACTTGGACTACCACTTCGTGTCACCCGTCATCGTGTCCCCAGGAACCAAGGTCACGCTCCACGTCGAGTGCGCCAGCCCGGCCTGCACAACTGCCGTCTACCTCGCGGGGTTCGTGAAGACCATCGGGACATGAGCCGGGCCCGGGTCCTGGTCGCCGCCGCCCTGCTGGCCGGCGCCGTCCTGGTCCCGGCCGCGTCGGCGCAGAGCAGCGCCGCCATCACCCTCACCCCTTCGTCGGCCCCGGCCGGCACCAGCGGCACATGGTCCATCACCGTCACCGGCACCGGGTTCGCCCCGAACGGCAAGGTCGACGTCACCTTCGCCGGCGCCCCGGCCGGTGGCACCGCCGCCAACGGCCAGGGCATGTTCTCCCTCCCGATCGCGCCCGCCCGGCGGGCGGGCGGCACCTACACCGTGATGGCCACCCAGACGGTGTGCGGGACGACCTGCTTCAACGTCACGGCCAGCGCCCCGTTCCTGTCCGTGCCCGACATGCGGGCCTACGACGAGCCCTCGTACGCGGCTACCGGCGAGGAGCAGTGCGGCCCCGCCGCGCCGGGCACCTGGTCGGTCACCGCCTCGGGGACGCTCTGGCAGGGGGGGGCGACGGCCCAGAACATCGTGACGGTGGTCTTCTACCGCCTGGAGACCGTGATCACCCGCATCACGGCCACGGTCACCGCCAGCGGCACCTGGCAGGTCACGGGCTGGGCCGTCCCCGCCCAGCCCGAGGCGGCGGCCGGCAGCTACACGGTGCGGGCCGGCGACCAGCGAGGCGCGAGCGCCCGCCTGGACTGGAACGTCCCCTGCAAGCCGCCTGGCACCACCACCTCGTCAAGCAGCAGCAGTAGTAGTAGCAGCAGCAGCTCGTCCTCGTCGTCGTCCTCCTCGTCATCGACGACGAGGCCCACCACCCCGGACAGCACCATCCCCACCACGACCACCACCATCCCGCCCACCGTGCCGGGCGTGGTGGTGCTGACCTGCTCGCCCTGCATCGGGCCGCCGGGCTTCGTGACCCAGCTGAACGGGACCGGCTACCCGGCCAACGCCGCCGTCACCCTGCGCTGGCTGCCCGGCCTGGGCGAGAAGGCCGTCACCGCCGACGCCACCGGATCCTTCTCCACGCAGATGCTGGTGATGCCGGGCGACGCCCCCGGGCCCCGGCAGGCGGTGGGGGAGGTGGGGGGCGGCCCATCTGCCGCGACCGCCTTCCTGGTGGTCCCCCCCACGGTGACCCCGTCGGGCCGGGATGTGGCCCAACTCGTGCGCCTCACCCAGCTCGTCCATCGCTGACCCCAGGAAGGGAGGCTCCGACCGTGCCCAAGCTGGTCGTGTCCGGTGCGATGGTGGCCTGCACGATGGGTACCAACCCGTCCACCCTCACCGTGCCTCCCGCCAAGCGCACGAACGCCGGCGGCCCGCCTGGAGCGGTCGTCACGGACAGCGTGCCCATGGCCAACCTGGCCCCGTTCGGGATGTGCACCACGCCGTCCAACCCCCAGGTGGCGGCGGCCACGTCGGCCGCGTCGGGGGTGCTGACGCCCCAGCCGTGCATCCCGGTGACGACGGCGCCGTGGACGCCCGGCGCCGCCACCGTGCTCATCGGGGGCACCCCGGCCCTCACCGACGTCTGCACCTGCATGTGCACGTGGGGCGGCGTGATCAGCATCACCAACCCGGGGCAGGCCACGGTCGACGGCACGTGAGCCGAGCCACTGCCCGACCGGGCGGGCTGGTCGCGTCGGCACTGCTGCCCGGGCCGACGCTTCGGTGAGGCCCCGAGCGGCTCGACGTGCTCGACACCGACGTGGATGGCCCTCAGGGTGTCAAGGCGAAAGGCCGGTTCATCCGCCCGGCCACCGCTACGTCACCTTGACGGTGCCCTCCATCTCCGGGTGGACGACACAGACGTAGTTGTAGGTGCCCGGCTTGGTGAAGGTGACCTTGAACGAGCCGCCGAACTGGAGCCCCGTGCTGGCGAAGCCTGTGCCGTCGTAGGAACCGAGGTCGACGGTCGGCGGCGGGCCCTCCGGTTCCCCCTCGGGCGGGGGCGGCACGTTGAACTTCGCCGGCGTCACCGCCTTCTGGACCAGGTGCGTGTTGCCGTCCGGCCCCTTTGCGATCACCACCTTGGCGTCCTCTGGAGCGTTGAACGTGATGGTGTGGGGACCATTGATGGTCCAGGTCACAGAATCCCCCGCGGCCACAGAGCTCTCGGCCGGAGTGAACTCGGCGAGACCGACGGTCGTGTTGGGCTTCGGTGGGCCGGTCCGCTCTTCCTCCTCGGTCACGGGATCGCCCGACAGCACGGTACCGGGCTGGGCCGATGCCTTTGCCTTCTCGTACGCCTCCTTGGCCTTGGCCGTGACGGCCTCCAGCTCCTTTCCGGCCTGGGCGCGGGCCTCGTCCTCGCTCGTCGCGTCGGCGTCGTCCGCGACCACCTCGATGGTGGAGACCATCTCGGTGAAATGGAGCATGCAGAAGCCCTTGTAGATGCCTGGCGCGATGTCGTCCGCCAGCTTGACCTCGAACTCCTCCTCGTCAGCGAGGAACCCGGAGTTGTAGAACACCTCCTTGCCCGTGAAGGGCACCGGCTCCTGCTCCGCACACGGTTGGGTGGTGTCGGCCGGGAGCTCGCCGCTCGTGACGAAGCACGGGTTGGCGGAGACCTGGTTGGCGTCGCCGGGGCCCTCCGGGAGCATGGCGTACTTGAGCAAAGGCTCGAAGGCCGGCGGCGGCTCGTCCGCTGCGAGCTGCTCGGGCGTGGCGTTCTCGACTGCCTCGATGGCGGGCGTGATCAACGAGCCGAAGCTGATGGTGTGCGGCTCGCCCGTGAAATTGGACTTGTAGACGACGGTGTCGCCCGGCCGGACCTTCACGGCTGCCGGGAAGTACCCGAGGTGGAACGCGTTCGGATCGTCGGTGTCGGCATCGACGTCCACGGTGATCCTGCCCCCGCCACCCCCGGCCGCCTGGGTCGATTGCGTGGCACCGGTGTCGTCATCGTCGTCATCACCGCAACCGGTCGCAACGAGCGCTACGACCGCGACGATCGAAAACAGCCGCTGAAAATGCATGGTTCCCAGCCTCCCCGTGAACGAGATGTGAACGGTAGGTCGCTCGCCTCGAAGGTGCAAGCCTTTCCTAAAGATCTCGTCGAGGGAGTGCCTGGAACAGGGCCTACGCTTCGGCCATGCTCCTCGACGGCGTCAACCACGTGGCCCTTCTCACGGGCGACACGCAGCGGCTGGTCCGGTTCTACCAGGAGGTGTTCGAGGCCACGTCGAGCGGCCAGATGGAGGCAGGTGAGGGTGCGCTCCTCACCTTCATCGACATCGGCCCCACGGCCCAGCTCAACGTGTTCGAGGTCGAGGGGAACACCGAGGCCGAGCGACAGACGCCGATGCTGGGGCGGGGCCGCATCGACCACCTCGGGCTGCAAGCGGCGTCACTCGAGGCCTTCGACACCATCCGCGACCGGCTCATCGAGTTGGGGTCCACGGACGGGTTCGTCACTGATTTCGGCCCGGTCCTGAGCCTGTTCTTCCGCGACCCCGACGGGCTGGAGGGCGAGGTGTGCGTCCCGAACCCGGACGCCCGGCCCGGCGTCCACAACCCCCCGGGGACGCCCGCCGTCGGGTACGCACCGGTCGAGGTTCAATCGCAGAACGCGGGAGCCGGCACCGACACCGACGACGCCTTGGACGAGCCCACGTCGAAGTCGAAGGTGTAGCTGGCGTCCCCCTTCGAGGCCTCCTCCAGGAAGATGCCGAACACCTCGGCGGGGCTGTCGTCGCGGGTGAGGGTGAAGCCGTTGCGGCCGTCGTAGGCCTGGCGTACCTCGTCCAGGCTGGCGGTGGGCGCCACGCCCTCCGCCGTGGTGGCGCCGGCCCGCAGGTTGATCGATTCCAGGCGGCCGTCGGGGCCGAACTCCACGCTGCCCTCGAGCGGCGGGAGCAGGTCGGCGCCCGTGGTCCCTGACAGCTCGCACGCCGGCCCCACCGGGCCGAGCATCCTGGTCTGCTCGGCGGCGGCGCGTGACATCCCGAGGCGTAGCGCGCCGATGCCGTCCAGGCCCAGGGTGGGCACGCCCGTGGTGGGGGTGGCCGCGGCACCGGCCGTCGTGGTGGTGGAAGCCGGCGCACTGGTGGTGGACGCCGGCTCCCTCGTGGTGGTGGGTGCCTCCCCGCCGTCGCCCGAGCTGCAGCCGGCCAGGGCCAGGGCCGCCGCCAGTGCGAGGGCCGACGCCGGTCTCATGTCTGCAGAAGGTAGACGCTCGGCCCCTCGAGGGTGCGGGCTCTTGCCTGCCCCTCTAGTGGAGCCAGGGGTCCCGGAGGTCGATGAAGCTCACGTCCTTGATCACCTCGGCCCACCGCTCGAGGTCGGCGCCGGCCTCCTGGCCCATGGCCTCCTCGCCCTTGCGGGCGTCGGACTCGTTGGTGAAGTAGATGGCGTCGGTGAACTGCGAGCCCGACCAGAGCCGTACCGAGCCGATGACGTCGGGCCGCATGGCCTGGAGCCGGGGCAGGAACTCCTGCTCCATCGCCGCGACGACGGCGCGGTCGGTGACGGTGCCCTGCATGATCTGGACGAAGCCGGCCTGGTCCGACCCGCCCTCCAGCGTCGTCTCCACGTCGTCGCCCTCGAGGAAGCTGGCCTCACCGTCGATGCACGTGGCGGTCTCGGCCCACCAGGCGCCCTGCTCCGGTCGCTCGCTGTTTCGCTGCGCCTCCTCGGCTGACGCGAACCGCACGAAGGCCACGAAGGTCCCGTCGTCGGCGATGCCGGCGGTGCTGCCGAGGTACCCCGTGGCGCCCGGCCGCAGCTCCTCCTGCCAGCGCTCCACCTGCCGGCGCATGCCCTCGGCGTCCGCGACCTTCCCCTGGATCACCTGTACGAACATTGCCGTCCCCCTCTCGTCGTCGTTCAGGTGGGCACCGTACGCCCGCCGGGGCCGGTCCGCCAGGGCCTCTCGCTCGCCCGGTCAGGTGTGGTCGGCGAGCAGGGCCCGGGCCGCCTGGCGCCCCGGCGTGCCGGCGATGCCGCCGGACGGGTTGGTGCCGGCCCCTGAGATGAAGAGGCCCCGCACGGGTGTGCGCCAGCCGCCCAGCTGCCGGGTGGGCCGGAAGGGGCCGAGCTGGTCGAGGGCGATGTCGAGGTACATGGGATGGCCCCCGGGCCACCGCTCCACCTGCTCCATCTCGTCCGGGGTCCAGGTGGCGACGCCCTGCACCGATGCCCGGAAGCCGGGGGCGCGGGACTCCACCACGTCCAGGCTGCGCTCCACGAGCTCGTCCCGCCGGGCCGGCCAGCCGCCCCCCACCACCGCCGGCGAGGCCGGGCAGGCCAGGTAGACGGTGTGGTGACCTGGCGGCGCCAGGCCGTCGTCGAGCGCGGACGGGGTGAAGGCGTAGAGGGGGAGCGGGTCCGGGAGCAGCCCGGCTTCGGCCGCGGCCCAGGCCCGGCTGAGGTCACCCAGCCCGTCGACGTAGGACTGCAGCCCGTTCCAGTCCCCGTGCCGGGCGCCCGGGTAGGCGGGCAGGCGGTCGGTGGCAACGTGGACGACGGCCTGCACCACGTTGGAGCGCCGGGCCGCGGCCAGGTCGGCGCCGGCCTCGCCGGCCAGCGGCGGCTGGAGGAGCTCCAGCAGGGCGGTCTTCGGGTCCATGGCGGTGAGGACGGTTGCCGCCTCGATCCGCTCCCCGTCCTCCAGGACCACGGCGCGGACCCGGCCGCCGGGGGCCTCGATCCTGGCCACCGGCGCCGAGCACCGCAGCTGCCCGCCGAGCGAGCGCAGCCGGGCGGCCAGCGCATCGGTGAGGTTCTGGGCCCCGCCCCGTCCGTGCCACTGCCCGAACAGGTGGTAGGCGGCCTGCCAGAACGCGTACAGCGCGCCACCAGGGGTGGAGGGGCCGACGCCGGCGTGGGCGGCGAAGGCCGCCACCGGGCCGCGGGTGAGGTCGGACGGGAGCCAGCGCTCCAGCAGCGTCTCGTAGGGGCTCAGGACGTCGCGGACGGTGGCCAGCGGGTGACGGCGCAGGCAGCGGACGACACTTGCCAACTGGCGGGGGAGGGCCCGGCGCGAGGTGTCGCCCCGGACGGCGGGGAGGATGGCCCGCACCACCGGCACCGCCTGGTCCAGGAAGCATCGGTAGGCGAGCGCCTCGGTGGGGGAGTCCTCGGCGATGGAGTCGAGCGTGGCCTCGATGGACCGGAAGAAGCGGACCCGCCGGCCGTCGGCGTGGACGGCGATCGAGAACGGGTCCATCTCCAGGTAGTCGAGGCCGGCGCCGGCCAGGTCGAGCTCGGCCGGGATGTCGGTCATGTTGATGATGTTGTGGGCCGCCGAGTGCAGGTCGAAGCGGTAGCCGGCCACGGTCTCCTCGGTGCGGGAGCCGCCCCCGGGGCGGTCGAGCTGCTCCAGCACGACCACGTCGCGCCCGGCCCGGGCCAGGTAGCAGGCCGCCACCAGCCCGTTGTGGCCGGCGCCGACCACCACGTCCACACCGGTCACGGCGTGCGACCCTACGACGCCGGGCGGGACCATCGCCCCGAGGTGGCCCGTTCCGGCCCGACGCACGCGGTGTGCGCCTTCGTCCTGCGGCCCTGCCAGCGGCGCCCCCGGCTCGCCGTGCGCATCGCCGACGATGACTGATGGAGCACTAGTCCGCGCCGGTCCCCGCCCCCGTCGGATGGTGCAGCCGGCGCGCGTCGCGCAGCTGCTCGCTGAGCCACTTGCCGATGTCGTTCTCCCGGATCAGCTCGGCGCACGCAGCCAGCCGGCGCCGGCGCTCGGCCGGCTCCATCTCGAGCGCCTCGTGCAGGGCATCGGCCTGCTGCTGGATGTCGAAGGGGTGCAGTGTCACCGCGAACTCGCCCAGCTCCTCGTGGGCACCGGTGTTCTCGGAGAGCGCCAGCACGCCGTCCCGCTCGTTCACCAGGACCGCCTCCTTCGCCACCAGGTTCATGCCGTCGAAGATGGCGTTGACCACGAGCACGTCGAACAGCTTGTAGGCGGCCACCGCCTGCTCCAGGTCGTCCTCGAGGCGGAGGTCGATGGGCTGCCAGTCCGACGTGCCGTGCTTCAAGTTGACGTCGGCCACCACCCGCCGGACCCGCTCCAGGTACTCGACGTAGGCGTCCACATCCTGGCGGCTGGGCTGGATCAGGGCCAGGAAGGTCACCCGCTCGAGCAGCTCGGGATGGTCGTCGAGGAGCACGTCGAAGGCGCGGAAGCCCCGGACGATGTTCTTGCTGAGGTCGGCCCGGTCGACCCGCAGCACCAGGTGGTCCCGCTGGCGCTCCGCCAGCCGCCGTTGGTGCTCGGCCACGCCGGGGGAGGCGGCCAGCTCCTCCAGGGCGCCGGCGTCGACCGAGATGGGATACCAGCGGGCCCGCACGGTGCGGCCGTCCACGTCCACCGTCATGCGCTCCAGGTCCACCGGCAGGTCCAGCAGCTCCTGGCAGCCCAGGAGGAAGTTCCGGGCGTAGCGCTCGGTGTGGAAGGCCACCACGTCGTTGCCGAGCACGCCCCGGAGCACGGCCTCGCGCATGGCGGGGGGCAGGACGAGCCACGCGTCGGGCTGGGGCCAGGGGATGTGCACGAAGTGGTGGAGGAAGGCGTCGGGGCACCGGGACCGGACCGTGTCCGGCACGAGGTAGAAGTGGTAGTCCTGCAGCATGACGATCGCCCTCCCGCCCCGAGCCTCGACCTCCTCCACCACGGCGTCGGCGAAGGCCCGGTTGACGGGCTCGTACCCGTGGGCGAAGGCGTCGGTCTCCACGCCGGTGATGTCGGGAGCGGTGCTCATCCCCCACAGGTAGTGCTGGATGAACCAGAGCAGCGGGTTCGAGATCACGTTGTAGAACTTGTGCTGCTCGTCGGGGTCGAGGACGAGGAAGCGGACCTTGAGCCCGCCACCCGGCTCGCCGGGCTCGAAAGCCAGGCCTCCGTGCTCCCCGGCGACGACGGCGTCCTCCTCCGACAGGGCGGCGCAGACCCACACCACGTCGTCCAAGCGCCCCGCCAGGCCCGAAAGGGCGGTGACCAGGCCGCCGCCCCCCCGCTTGGTGGTGCGCCGCCCGCCCTCGCTGGAGTACCCCACCGGACCCCGGTTGGACACGAGGATGACCGGGGTTGCGCGATCGTCGTCGGAAACCTCGGCCATGGCGGGACGCTAGCGGCGTGGCGCCTCCGGCCCGGCGGGTCCTCTACCCGGCCTCCAGGTCGACCGGCGAGTCGGGGTCGCCGATGGTGGCGACCGGCGATGCGGGCGCGGCCGGCACCGGAGCCGCTCCGGGTACAGGCGGCACAGGCGTGGGCGGGGGCGGGCCCTGGATGATGGCGACGGGCGTGCCCTGCTCGACCTTGTCGAACAGCTCCTCGATGTCGGGCATGGCCATCCGGATGCAGCCGTGCGACGCCGGCGTGCCGAGCGAGGCCACGTTGGCGGTGCCATGGATCCGGATGCCGGGTGCGTCGAGGTTCAGGGCCCTGGTGCCGAGCGGATTGCGGGGCCCGGGCCCGATCCTGGCCGGGAGGCTGCGGCCCCAGCCGCGAGGGTCGGGGTTCACCCACGTGGGGTTGCGGCGCTTGAGCACCACCGAGAAGTTCCCCTTGGGGGTGGGGTACCTGGCCGTGCCCGTGGCCACGCTGTAGGTCTTGGCCAGGACGCCGTTGTCGTAGTGGTAGAGCTTGTTCTCGGCCACGCGAACGAGGATGACGTCGTCGAAGCCCTTGATCCGGGGCTCGAGGGCCCGCACCGGCGCCGAGACCTCCACGTCGGTGCGTGTGCCGTTGGCGACGTCGACGGCAGCGGCATGGACGCGCTCGGTGGCGGCGGCCACGTCGAGGGTGCGGCCCCGGGCCGCCGGCAGGATGCTCACCATGCCCGACGAGGTGTCGATCCGGGCGTCCACCGGATCGAGCTGCACCTGCTTGGACAGGCGGAGGACGGCCCGCTCCACCTCGGCCCGGCTGACCTGGAGGCGCACGGGGTAGTGCCGCTCCACCGGCTTGTCCAGCAGGTGGTGCCACACCCTGCCCAGGACGCCCATCCGGTCGGCCTCGGCCCGGGCCCGGGCCACGCTCTCGGCCGCGTCGGAGCGCAGCCCGAGGTCGGAGAGCGTCAGCGTGGTGCGGGCCGGTCCGGCCGTCACCCGCAGGGCGGTGGCGCCGATGGGCGGCAACTCGGCGTCCAGGGCCTGGACGATGGCGGCCGCCGGCTTCCCGCCGGCGTCGATCCCGCCCACCGTGACGCCGGGGAGCAGCCGGTCACGGTGGGCGCCGTCGTACCAGGCCGCGGCGGCGGCCGTCCCCCCGAGAACGACGAGCAGACCGACGGACGCGAACAGCAGACGCCGGACCATGCGATGCATCGGAGGGAGAGTCTAAAGCGCCGGAACGGGTGAAACACCCCCCGATCCGGAAAAACGGCGGAGCTGCTCAGAACCCCATGTTGCTCGTGGCCGACTTGCGACGGGCCCGGCTCCAGCCCACGTTGGCGGTCTGGGTCGTCTGGGTCGACCGCCGGGGCGGCCGAGCGCCGAGGAGCTCCTGGCGCATGGCGAAGGCCTGGCTGCCGAGCTCGAGCAGCTGGTCGGGGAGGCCGCGCTCGAGGACGGGGAATACGACCTTCTCCTCCTTGTCGACGTGGCGCATCACCGCCTTCTTGAGCTGGACCATGAGGCCGGCCACCGCCGGGTCGTACGGATCGAGGTCCTGGATCTCGGCGATGATCTCCTTGGCCTCCTCGTGCTCGTCCTCGGACTCCTCCGCCAGGCGGGAGTCGAGCTCGGCCAGGGCCGGGTAGACGATCTCCTCCTCGATGGTGCCGTGGATCACCAGCTCGTCGCACACGTCGAGGGCTATGGAAACGTCCTCCGACGCCTGGTTGGCCCGGAGGAACAGGCGCTTGATCCTGGCGTGGTCATCCCTCAGCACTTTGGTGATGTCGGACATCCGGCTCTCTCTCCTCTCGCTCCGGCTGTGTGGGCCGGGGTCACATCGCCCGTGCGGGCACGACACATGGTGCTGCTGCCCGGAAAATCTACCGCGCCGCAGCCGCCGAGGACAGAGCAGGGAGAGGCTCGGGAAGCCCCGGCACCCGAGGCGGCGCGTCCGGCCGGCGCCCAGGGATCCTCCACCCGCCTCCGGTGCCCGGCCGGCGCACCCGCCGCCGGCGTGACCGGCGGGGCTCAGTGCCTACCTGCCGGGATCGGCGGGGGCGACGGCCTCGAGCAGCACGGTCTCGTCCGCGAGGTCGAACGTGGCCCGCACCAACTGGCCCGGTTGCACCCCGGCCCGCCGCAGGAAGCCGGTCCAGCCCCAGGAGTTGCCGTGGCGATCGACCCCCAGCGTGGTGAGCGGCGACCCGTCGACGGACTCGCCCACGAATCGGCGGTCCTCGACGAGGGGCCGCAGCCCGGCGGGGACGTGGACCACGCCATTGGCCCAGGTGCTGGACGTCACCCTGGCCACCATCCACGGCCGCCCGTCCGGGGTCCGGCCGAAGGCGTGGTCCGGATCGCGCCGCGTGCTGCGGCCCGGCCCGACGGGAGCCGCCACCGCCGACCCGCGTGGAGCGAACAGGGCGGGGCCGACCCGCTCCAGGCACTCGGAGTAGGTCGTGTAGAGGTTCACCGAGGTGAGGTTCAGCTCGGCCCGGTGGCAGGCGTCCAGCAGATCGGGGCGGGCCAGCACGCCGCCGGCGGCCCGGATGATCTCGACGATCCGCTGGTTCAGCGGGCCGACGATGGACAGCTCCACCGGCTGCGCCGGCGCCACCCGACCGTCCGGCTCGACGACGAAGGAGGGATGGGAGCGGTACACGGCGGCCAGCACCTGGACCGGCGGCGGAGGCGGCAGGCGCCGGAAGGCGTTGTGGCGTCGAAGGCCGTCGTGCAGCGAGTGCACCGCCAGGGGCGACGTGACCGCCAGCATGCGCAGGGATGCCCGGACGAAGCTGCCCGCGGGCCGGGCGTCCCGGAAGCACAGCCACCCCTGCCCGCAGGGCTCCAGCCCCTCGCAGGTCGCCATGACGAGCTTCATCTGGCGGCGCGAGACGGTGATCCGCTCCTCGGACAGCTCCTTCTCCAGGGTGGCCATGGTGAACGCCCCCGTGCGCTCGGCCTGGCGCCGGGCCCGGGGCTCGATGGCGCCGGCGTTGGCGGCGGCGGCGGCCGTGAGCCTGGGCACGACCACCGCGGTGGACCCGGCGCCCAGGATGACGAACGGCACCTCCCGGCCCAGGAGCCCGGCGGCGCGGACGAGGCTCTCGGCGCAGAACGGCCCCGCGCTCACGCCCCGCTCGGCCAGCAGTTGCCCCACGGCGCCGGCCGGCATCGGCGCGGCCCTGGCCACCGCCGACAGCGCCGCGTCCAGCTCGGGCAGCGCGGTCGGGCCCGCATCGGCGAAGTGCTTGCGCACCCGGGCCTCCAGCTGGCGCACCCGCTCGCCCGTGAGCCCGGCCAGGCGGCCGGCTTCGGCCAGGGTGAGCGGGGGCCGGCCGAGGAGGCCCATGCGGGCCAGGACGGCTCCCAGGCGCTGTGGGTCGAGCCGGGCTCGACCGGCGCCGGCCACGTGGGAGGCGAGGGCGTCTTCCAGGAAGTTCCTGTCGACGGCACCGTGCTCGCCCGGACCGAGGGACCCCCAGTCGGCGTGCGTGACGAACTGCCCCGGGCCCCAAGGGCCGGGCCTGGTGGCATCGGGCGTCAGTGTGCTCATTGGTGCCTCCGTCAGTCGCCGGCCGATGACCGTCGACCCAGCAAGAGTGGCCGCTACCGGGCTTGATACGAAACCGTGGGATCAGGTGTATTTCCAAGGGGTGCTAGCACCCCCTGTCACGTCGCCTGCGCTCAAATACGATGGCGGCGAAGCAGAGAAAGGTGGCCATGTCGCCAGGCGGCGCACTTCGCGTCATCGTCGTCGACGACGAGTACCTCGTCCGCGAGGGTGCGCGCAGCGTGCTGTCGTCCGTCGCCGGCATCGAGGTGGTCGGCACGGCCGCCGACCCCGCCGAGCTGTTCGCGCTGATGGAGACCACCGCGTGCGCCGCGGTGGTGCTCGACATCAGGATGCCGCCCACGTACCAGACCGAGGGCATCGATGCCGCCCTCCGCATCCGCGGCGGCGACCCCGACATCGGCATCGTGATCCTCTCGCAGTACGCCGACCCCGAGTACGCCCTGGAGCTCCTGCGGGGCGGATCGAAGGGGCTGGCCTACCTGCTGAAGGAGCGGCTGGGCGAGCCCACCAAGCTGGCCGAGGCCATCCGGGAGGTGGCCGCCGGCGGCTCGGTCCTCGATCCGAAGGTGGTCGACGCCCTGATCGAGGCGCAGCACCGCCGCAGCCTCTCCCGGCTCCACGGCCTCACCCCCCGCGAGAACCAGGTGCTTGAGCTGATGGCCACCGGGCGCACCAACGCCGCCATCGGTGACGCCCTCGTCCTGAGCGAGCGGGCGGTGGAGAAGCACATCAATGCCATATTCCGGAAGCTCGGCCTCAACGAGGAGCTGGACATCAACCACCGCGTGGCGGCCGTGCTCTTCTTCCTCCAGCACAACGCCGGCCCCGGCGAGTGAGAGGGAACAGCCGGCTCAGGCCGTGGGGGCCGCGATCGCCGGGTCGGGGACCGGGAAGGCGGCCCGCACCTCGGTGCCCTTCCCCGGCTGCGACGAGATCCGGACAGTGCCGCCGAAGGACCGGGCCCGGTCCTCGATGTGGAGCAGCCCGCCCGACCGCCGGGCCAGCTGCTCACCGGCGGGGAACCCCTTGCCGTCGTCTCGCACCACCACCTCCAGCCAGCCGTCGCGCACCTCCAGCCGCAACGTGATCTCGGTGGCGTCGGCGTGCTTGAGGGCGTTGGCCAGGGCCTCGCCCATGAGGAAGTAGGCGCCGCTCTCGATCTCCGGAGGGAGGCGGGGGAGCGGGTCGGGCGTGCACTCGAGGCGGGCCGAGAGCGGGAGGCGGGACAGGCAGGTGCGCATGGCGGGAGCCAGTCCCCGGTCGACCAGGATGGACGGGTACAGGTCGTGGCTCACCTCCCGGACCCGCTCGATCACGGCGTTCAGCTCGGCGTTCAGCTCCTCCAGCGAAACCGGCAGGGCGCCCGGGGTGCGCTCGGCCGCCTCCTTCGCCATCCCCAGTCCCATGCGGAGCACCACCAGCTGCTGCTGGATGCCGTCGTGGAGGTCCCGGGCCAGGCGGTGCCGCTCCTCGTCCTGGGCCGCCACGATCCGCTGCGAGCTGTCCTTGAGGTCCGCGGCCTGGGCCGCGATGAGCTCGAGCTGGGTCCGCAGCTCCAGGCGCATGCGCTCCAGGGACCGGGCCAAGGCCGCGATCTCGTCGCTTCCGGCGACCTCGAACGCGGCGTCGAGGTCACCCTCGGAGATGCGCCCGGCGATGCTCTTGAGATACACCAGCGGGCGCACCAGGGCCCGGAAGAAGAGCCAGCCCATGGCCAGCGCCACCACGGCCAGGACCCCGGCCGCCAGCATCCTGGCATCGGCCAGGGACCGCTCCAGAGGTGCCTCCGGGTCGGCCAGCAGGACACCGAGGGCCCCGCTGGCGCCGCCGACGGCGGCCGGCACCGGCCGGTAGGCGACCAGCGTGTGCCTGCCCTCGGGGCGGATCACGGTCGGCTCGGTGGGGAGGGTCCCGGCGGTGCGGGCCGGGGGCCGGTCGAGGTCGGTGGTCAAGGTGGAGCCGACGACGCGGCTGTCGGCGACGAGGACGACGTCGCCGACGTCGCGCATGAGCCGGCGCAGCTCGTAGGCGAACGGGTCGCTGAACTCGTAGCCCCCCACCAGCAGGGGCGCGGAGGCAGCCGGGCCCAGCGGCATGAGCACCACCTGGACCCAGCGCCCGTCGGCGAGGGTCACGAGGCGGCTGGACGGCGCCCGGCGATCGAGCCGGGTCACCCGGGGGTCGGCCGCCAGGGCGTCGCCTACGCCGACCGCGGCGTCGAGGGGCCGGCCGCCGGCGTCGACCACCTGCAGGACGTCGAGCTCCAGGCCGCGCTGCGCCGTGCCCAGGTCCTGGATGAGGCCGTTGCGGTTCTCCGGGTCCAGCCGGTGCTCGGCGATGAGGCGCTGGCCCAGGTTCCGGAGGTTCGCCTTGAGCGTGCGCTCCCTGGCGTTGTACGCCTGCTCGAGGAGCCTGAGGTTGGTGGCGGTGACCCGTTGGGCCTGGGACCGGAGGGCGGACCGGGCCAGCCGGGTCTCGAGGAAGGCGGTGAGGGTGCTCGATCCGACGACCGCCACCAGGAGGGCGGCCATGATCTTGAGCAGCAGGGAGGACTGCACCCGGGACACGGGGTCCGGCCGACGTGCGGGCGTGCCTGCGGGCGCGTCCGAGCCACGTCGCCGGCCCGGTGTCACGGGGACTTCGGCGGCACGAGGGCCTGGGCCCGCTGTTGCGCGTCCTTCATGGCAGCGGTGGCGTCGGCCCCGGTGCGGAGGATCTCGTCGACGGCGCCGGCGAACACGTCGTGGGCATCGGGGAAGGCGGTGAGCTTGAACGGGCTGGCCGAGGGCAGCTGCTCGATCACGGTGGCCAGCGCCGGGCTCTTGAAGTAGGGGTCCTCGTACACCCGGGGCCGCACCGGCAGGCGTCCCTCCTCCTTGGCCAGCCGCAGCGCGTACCGGTCGGAGACGAGGTGGGCCATGAACTCGAAGGCGAGCTCCCGCTTGTCCGATCCGGTGGGCACGAACAGGCTGCTCCCCCCCATGGCGGTGCCGGACGCGTCAGCGCCCTGGGGCAGCAGCGCCGAGTCGTAGCGCGCCGCGCCGGGGTCCTTGCCCAGGATGCTGAGGTCCCACGATCCTGACGCCAGGGTGGCGGCCCGGCCGGACCGGAAGAGCGAGAGGGCGTCGTTGCTGTGGGAGTCGGCGGCCTGCGGCGGGAAGGCCAGCCCCGCCTTGACCAGGCGGGAGAGGAAGTCGAGGGCCTCCACCACCTCGGGCGCATCGAGGCTGAGGCGCACCTGCCCGCCGGGGTCGACGCTGATGACCTCGCCGCCGTTGGCCTTGATCCAGCCGTAGGTCCACCAGGTGCTGGTGGGAATGGCGATGGCCCGCCGCTCACCGCCCGCCGCGGCCAGGGACCGCGCCGTGGCCTCGAACTCCTCGAACGTCGAGCGGCCGGACGGCGGGGTCAGCCCGGCCGCCTGATAGTGCTCCTTGTTCACGATCAGGAACATGGCGTTGGTGTCCAGGGGCACGCCGTAGAGCCGATCGCCCCAGGTCACGTCGTCGATGGCACCGGGCAGGAACTCCGACGTCTTCAGCGACGCCTCCCAGAGATCGTCGACGGGCTGGGCCAGGCCCTGGGCCGCGGCCGAGAAGGCGTGGGCCTGGACCACGTCGGGCGCCTGGCCGTCGCGCGTCTGGGCCGAGACCGTGTCCAGCATGTGGCTGATCGGCGCCCGCTCCACCTCGACCCGGACGCCGGGGTGGTCCCGTTCGAAGTCCTTGACGGCGGAGACGAACGGGGCTGTGACCCAGTCGTCGGTCATCAGGACCCGGAGGGTGGTGGCGGCATCGTCCGATTCGCCGGCACAGCCGGCCCCGACGAGGGCGAGGACACCTGTGAGGACCAGGGTGACGACGCGGGGCCGCCTTCTGGCGAGTTCCATCAACGTCCGTTCCGCTGGTGCTCGGGGACTTCGTCAGCGCTCAAAATGAAGCACTGCGGGGTCGCGAATGCAATGTCTTTCCCGGAGTTCGACGAGGTCCCCATTTCTGACGGCATCCTGAGTCCGGCCGACAGTCTCTTCGCCGCGGCCGGCGCGTCTCCGGCGGACGCGTCGGGAAAGGTCGAATCGGAGCACTAGCGTTGCCGGATGCAGGTGTGGCCGGGGCACCCGTACCCGCTCGGGGCTACCTACGACGGCGCCGGGACCAACTTCTCGCTGTTCTCCGAGGTCGCGTCCCGCGTCGAGCTCTGCCTGTTCGACGAGCAGGGCCGCGAGACCAGGATCGCCATGCCGGAGGTCACCGCCTACTGCTGGCACAGCTACCTGCCGGGGGTGGGCCCCGGCCAGCGCTACGGCTACCGGGTCCACGGGCCCTACGAGCCGCCGGCCGGTCACCGCTGCAACCCCGCCAAGCTGCTGCTCGACCCCTACGCCAAGGCGGTCGAGGGGCAGGTCGAATGGGCCGAGGCGGTGTTCCCGTACCGGTTCGGGAAGCCGGACTCGGTGAACAAGGCCGACAGCGCCCGGTACATGCCGAAGGCGGTCGTCACCAACCCGTTCTTCGACTGGGCCAACGACCGCCCGCCGGCGTCGCCCTACCACGAGGCCGTCATCTACGAGGCCCACGTCAAGGGCCTCACGATCCGCCATCCGGGGGTGCCGGAGGAGCTGCGGGGCACCTACGCCGCCATCGCCCACCCCGTGATCGTCGACTACCTGAAGATGCTGGGGGTCACCGCCCTCGAGCTCCTGCCCGTGCACCAGTTCGTGCACGACGCCCACCTCGTGCAGAAGGGACTGCGCAACTACTGGGGCTACAACTCGGTGGCCTACCTCGCGCCCCACAACGAGTACAGCGCCACCGGGCAGGCCGGCCAGCAGGTGCAGGAGTTCAAGCAGATGGTGAAGACGCTGCACGAGGCCGGCATCGAGGTGATCCTCGACGTCGTCTACAACCACACCGCCGAGGGCAACCACATGGGCCCGGTGCTGTCCCTCAAGGGGATCGACAACGCCGGCTACTACCGGCTCGTCGACTCGGACCGCCGGTACTACTACGACACCACCGGCACCGGGAACAGCCTCGACATGCGCCACCCCCACGTGCTGCAGCTGATCATGGACAGCCTGCGCTACTGGGTCACGGACATGCACGTGGACGGGTTCCGTTTCGACCTGGCCGCCAGCCTGGCCCGCCAGTTCCACGAGGTCGACCGCCTTTCGGCCTTCTTCGACCTCATCCAGCAGGACCCGGTGGTCAGCCAGGTGAAGCTGATCGCCGAGCCTTGGGACCTGGGCGAGGGGGGGTACCAGGTGGGCAGCTTCCCCCCGCTGTGGTCGGAGTGGAACGGCAAGTACCGCGACCACGTCCGCGACTTCTGGCGCGGCGTGGACGAGACCATGGACGAGTTCGCCTACCGGTTCACCGGCAGCTCCGACCTCTATGAGTCCGGCGGACGGCGGCCGTTCGCCTCGGTGAACTTCGTGACCGCCCACGACGGCTTCACCCTGGCCGACCTGGTCTCCCACAACGACAAGCACAACGAGGCCAACGGCGAGGACAACCGGGACGGCGAGAGCCACAACCGGTCGTGGAACTGCGGCCACGAGGGACCCTCGGACGATCCCGGGGTGGTGGCCCTCCGGGAGCGGCAGACGCGGAACTTCCTGGCCACGCTGCTGCTCTCCCAGGGCGTCCCGATGCTCCTCGGCGGGGACGAGATGGGACGCAGTCAGGGCGGCAACAACAACGCCTACTGCCAGGACAACGAGGTGTCGTGGTTCGACTGGGACCATCCCAACGGCGACCTGGTGGCCTACACCCAGCGCCTCATCGACCTCCGCCGCAGCCACCCGGTGTTCCGGCGCCGCCACTTCTTCCAGGGCCAGCCCCTGCACGGCGAGGGCGTCTCCGACATCGCCTGGTTCCGGGTCGACGGCTCGGAGATGACCGAGCAGGACTGGCGGGAGGGCGTGGCCAAGACCCTTGGCATCTTCCTCAACGGCGAGGCCATCCCCGACCTCGACGCCCGGGGCGAGCGGGTGGTGGACGACTCGTTCCTCGTGCTCTTCAACGCCCACCACGAGCCGGCGACCTTCGTGATGCCGGAGGAGAGGTTCGGCGAGCGGTGGGTGAAGGTGCTCGACACCGCGGACGCCCTCGACGAGGGCATGCAGCTCAAGGCCGGCGACTCGCTCGCGGTCGAGAGCCGCTCGCTGGTCCTGCTGCGCCGTGGCGGCTGAGGACGCACCGGCCCGGTCCACCTACCGGGTCCAGCTCACGCCGGGGTTCGGGTTCGACGAGGCCGCCGCCGCCGCCGCCTACCTGGCCGACCTCGGGGTGACCCACCTCTACACCTCCCCGGTCCTCCAGGCCGCGCCGGGCAGCACGCACGGCTACGACGTGGTGGACCACACCCGGGTCAGCTCCGAGCTCGGCGGCGAGGCAGGGCACGGGAGGCTCCGTGCCGCCCTGCGGGAGGCAGGGCTCGGCCACGTGCTCGACGTGGTCCCCAACCACATGGCGGTGGGAGGCCGGGGCAACGCCTGGTGGTGGGACGTGCTGGAGAACGGCCCGGCCAGCGTGTACGCCGCCCACTTCGACGTGGACTGGGACCCGCCCGAGGCCAAGCTCCGTGACACGGTGCTCCTGCCGGTGCTGGGCGACCACTACGGGCGGGTGCTGGAGGCCGGGGAGCTGCGCCTGGTCCGGGAGGGCGGGTCGTTCGCCATCCTCTACCACGAGCACGCCGTCCCGGTCGCGCCCCGCTCGTTGGACCGGCTGCTGTCGGCCGCGGCCGAGGTATGCGGCAACGACGAGCTCGAGTCGATCGGCGCCGCCCTGGGCCGGCTCCCGCACTCCACCGCCACCGACAGGGAGAGCGTGCGGGAGCGCCACCGGGACAAAGAGGTGCTCCGCTCCCGCCTCGCCGCCCTCCTCCTCGGCGACGCGGAGGCGTCGGCGGCGGTGGACAGCCAGGTCGAGCGCATCAACGCGGACTGGGACGCCCTGGACGGCCTCCTGGAGCGGCAGAACTACCGCCTGGCCTACTGGCGCACGGCGGGGCGGGAGCTGGACTACCGGCGCTTCTTCGACATCAACACCCTCGTCGGCGTCCGGGTCGAGGACCCGGTCGTGTTCGACGACACCTCCGAGCTGCTGCTGCGCTGGGTGGCCGACGGGTGGGTCGACGGCCTGCGGATCGACCACCCCGACGGGCTGCGCGACCCCGAGGGCTACCTCCACCGGCTCCACGAGGCCAGCGGGGGCGCTTGGACAGTGGTCGAGAAGATCCTCGAGCCCGGCGAGGAGCTGCCTCCCTCGTGGCCGGTGGCGGGCACCACGGGGTACGACTTCCTCAACGTGGTCGGCGGCCTGTTCGTGGACCCGGACGGCCGGGAGCCGCTGCTCGACGTCTACGCCGGCGCGACGGGCGAGCCCACCGCCTTCGACGACGTGGCCCTGGACAAGAAGCACCTGGTGGTGCGGTCGATCCTGGGCGCCGACCTCAACCGCCTCACGGGCCAGTTCGTGCAGGTGTGCGAGCGGAACCGGCGGTACCGGGACTACACCCGCCACGAGCTGCACGAGGTGCTGCGCGAGGTGGTGGCCTCGTTCCCCGTCTACCGGACCTACGTCCGGCCCGACGCCGGGGCGGTGTCCGGCTCGGACGTCGGGTTCGTGGAGGCGGCCGTGTCCGACGCCGCGTCCCGCCGGCCCGATCTCGATGACGAGCTGTTCGCCTTCCTCGCCGACCTGCTCCTGCTGCGGGGGCGGGCAGCCGGGGCCCCGGGACTTCCGAGGGCGGTGGGCGAGGCGGAGGCCGAGCTGGTGTGGCGCTTCCAGCAGGTGACGGCGCCGGTGATGGCCAAGGGCGTCGAGGACACCGCCTTCTACACCTACGTGCCCCTGGTCTCGCTCAACGAGGTGGGCGGCGCGCCGGGGAGCTGGGGCACCCGGGTGTCGGAGTTCCACCGCTGGGCCGGCGAGGCGCAGCGCCGGCGGCCCACGGCCATGCTGGCCACGTCCACCCACGACACCAAGCGCAGCGAGGACGTGCGGGCCCGCCTCCACCTGCTGTCCGAGCGGCCGGCGGAATGGGCCGACGCGGTGCGGCGCTGGGTCAAGGCCAACCAGGACCACCGCACGGACGGCCTGCCGGACGCCAACGCCGAGTACCTGCTGTACCAGACCCTGGTGGGCGCCTGGCCCCTCGCGGCGGAGCGGGCCGTGACCTACATGGAGAAGGCGTCCAAGGAGGCCAAGTCCCACACGTCGTGGATCGACCCCGATCCCGCCTACGACGCAGCCCTGCGCTCGTTCGTGGAGGGCGTCATGGCCGACCAGGGCTTCCAGGCCGACCTGGCCGCCTTCGTGGCGCCGCTGGTGGAGCCGGGACGGGTCACGTCCCTGGCCCAGGTGCTGGTGCGCCTCACGGCCCCCGGCGTGCCCGACACCTACCAGGGCACCGAGCTGTGGGACCTCAGCCTGGTGGACCCCGACAACCGCCGGCCCGTGGACTACGAGCTGCGGCGGCGCCTCCTGGGGGAGCTGCCCGGGCTCAGCGCCGGCGCCATCTGGGCCCGGGCCGAGGACGGCCTGCCCAAGCTGCACGTGGTGCACGAGGCCCTCCACCTCCGCCGGCGCCGGCCCGAGGCCTTCGGCCCCGGCGGCGCCTACGAGCCCCTCCACGCCGCCGGCGCCCGGGCCGGTCACGTGGTGGCCTTCAGCCGGGGCGGGCGGGTGGCGACGGTGGTGCCCCGCCTGGTGCTGGGCCTGGCCGGCCGCTGGGAGGACACGTCGGTCCGCTTGCCCGGCGCCTCGTGGCGCAACGTCCTCACGGGGGAGCCGGTGGCGGGCGGCACCGTGGCCCTCGGCTCCCTCCTGGCCGCCTTCCCGGTGGCCCTGCTCGAGCGCCAGGACGGGTGAGCTCCCGGAGGGGTCCGCACGGCGGCGTGGGTCTGGTGTCGTCGTGCGGACGAGTTCGGGGAAGGGTGTCCGGATGACAGAGCTCCGGGTGTGGGCGCCCCTGGCCGGGACCGTCGAGGCCGACCTGGGCGGGCGACGGGTGCCGATGGCGCCGGCCGGCGGCGGCTGGCACCGGGCCGAGGTCGCCGAGGCGGGTCCCGGCACCGACTACGGGTTCGTCCTGGACGGGGGACCGGTACGCCCCGACCCACGCTCCGCCTTCCAACCCGCCGGCGTCCACGGCCCGTCCCGGATCGTCGACCACGGCTCGTTCGAGTGGTCCGACGCCGGCTGGCGGGGCGTCCACCTGCCCTCTGCCGTCCTCTACGAGCTGCACGTGGGGACCTTCACGCCCGAAGGCACCTTCGACGCCGTCATCGGCCGCCTCGACCACCTGGTGGCCCTGGGCGTGGACGCGGTGGAGCTGATGCCGGTGGCCGAGTTCCCGGGGGACCGGGGCTGGGGCTACGACGGGGTGGACCTGTTCGCCCCCCACTCCGCCTACGGCGGCCCCCTCGGGCTCAAGCGCCTGGTGGACGCCTGCCACGCCCGGGGCATCGGCGTGGTGCTGGACGTCGTGTACAACCACCTCGGCCCGGACGGCAACCACCTGGGCGAGTTCGGGCCCTACTTCACCGACCGCTACGCCACGCCCTGGGGCCGGGCCGTCAACCTGGACGGTCCCGGGAGCGACGAGGTCCGCGCCTTCTTCGTCGACAACGCCCTCATGTGGCTGCGGGACTACCACGTGGACGGCCTGCGCCTCGACGCCGTGCACGCCATCGTCGACACCTCGGCCGTCCACCTCCTCGAGCAGCTGGGGGAGGCGGTGGGGGACCTGGCCGCGGCCACCGGCCGCCACCTGTTCGTGGTGGCCGAGAGCGACCTCAACGACCCCCGGGTCGTGCGCCGTCGCGAGGTCGGGGGCTACGGGATGGACGCCCAGTGGAGCGACGACTTCCACCACGCCCTGCACGCCGCCCTCACCGGCGAGCGGGACGGCTACTACGCCGACTTCGGCTCGCTGGCCCACCTGGCCACCGCCCTCCGGCGGGGCTTCGTCTACGCCGGCGAGTACTCCGCCTCCCGGGAAAGGCGCCACGGCCGCCTCGACCCCACCCTTCCCGGCCACCGCCTCGTCGGGTTCGCCCAGAACCACGACCAGGTGGGGAACCGGGCCCTGGGGGAGCGCAGCGCCGCCCTCCTGTCGGCGGAGCGCCTGCAGGTCGCCGCCGCGCTGGTGCTCACCGCGCCCTTCGTGCCCATGGTCTTCGCCGGCGAGGAGTGGGGCGCCCGCACGCCCTTCCAGTACTTCACCGACCACGCGGACCCCGCCCTCGGCGCGGCCGTGCGCGACGGGCGCCGGGCCGAGTTCGCCGCCTTCGGATGGAAGCCCGACGAGGTCCCGGACCCGCAGGACCCGGGCACCTTCGAGCGCTCGAAGCTGGACTGGCGGGAGCCGGAGCGGGAGCCACATGCCACCCTGCTCGACTGGCACCGCCGCCTGATCGGCCTGCGCCGCTCCCTCCCGGCCCTGCGCGACGGGCGACTCGACCGGGTCCGGTGCCGGGTCGACGACGAGGCCGGCTGGCTCGTCCTCGAGCGGGGCCCGGTGACCGTCGCCGTCAACCTCGGCCCGGAGGCGGTGACGCTCGGGGTCGGGGGTCCGATCCTGCTGGCCTCGGACGGCGTGGCGCGCGAGCCCGGGGGTGGCGTCCGGCTCCCTCCCGACACGGTGGCCGTGACCGGGTCCCGGCCCGGATGAGCGGGCCCGACGGGCGGGCCGGGCCGGTCCACGACGCCGTCGTGGTGGGGGGCGGCGCCGCCGGTCTGGCCGCCGCGACCTGGATCGCCCGGTACCGCCGCTCGGTGGTGGTGCTCGACGGCGGCGAGCCCCGGAACCGCTGGGTCGACCAGGCCCATGGCTACCTCGGAGCGGACCCCGTGCACCCCGGCGCACTGCTGGAGCGGGCACGCGAGGAGGTGTCCCGGTACGAGGAGGCCACGTTCCGGGCCACGCCGGCCACGCGGGCCCGGCGGCGGGACGACGGGGTCTTCGTGGTGGCGACCGGCGGAGGCGAGGTCGCGGCCCGCCGGCTGGTGCTGGCCACCGGCGTGGAGGACCGCTTCCCCGAGGTCGATCGCTTCTTCGAGCACTACGGGGCAGACGTGTTCCACTGCCCGACCTGCGACGGCTACGAGGCCCGGGACGCCGAGGTGGTGGTGTTCGGCTGGAACGAGGACGTCACCGGCTTCGCCCTCACCCTCCTCGGCTGGGCCCGCGATGTGGTGATCGTCACCGACGGCCGGCCGTTCGAGGGTGACGCCGGCTGCCGGCGCCGGCTTGCGGAGGCCGGCGTGCCCGTGCTGGAGGACGACGCCGTCGAGCTCCTGGGCCGGCGGGGCCGGCTGGAGGGGGTTCGGCTGCGGGGTGGCGACGTGCTGTCGTGCCAGCTGGCGTTCTTCTCGATCGCCCACGAGCCGCGGGTCGACCTGGCCCGCCAGCTGGGCTGCCGCCTCACGCCGGAGGGCTGCATCGAGGTCGACCACCAGCAGGCCACGTCGGTACCGGGCGTGTACGCCGCTGGTGACGTGACGCCCGGCCTGCAGCTCCTGCAGGTGGCGGCGGCGGGCGGCGCCACGGCCGGCGTGGCCTGCGCCCGCTCCCTTCGGGGCGAGGGGGGCGTGCCCGATGGGTGGAGGGGCCGCGTCCCGGGGTACACCACCGCCATGAACGACGAAACGGAAGCGACGACCGCCGACGGCGGCACGGACAGCCAACCCCAGCAGCTTCTGGATGCCCTGGGCGACGAGATCGACGACGTGCGCCGGCGGACGGCCGGCGACGACCCGTCCCGCCCTGGCGAGGAGCGGTTCATCGAGGAGGGGGAGGCAGACCGGGACCAGCCCGTGGACGACACCATCGCCCCTCCGGGCTAGGAGGTCGCCTCCAGGCGCCGGAGCAGCGGCAGGCCAGGAGAATTTTTCTCGGAGAACGTGTTTGGGCCCGACGGGGCGTGGGCAGAACTGTGAGCGTCCCGCCCCCCGGGAGCCCCACGTACCGGGAGAGCCGAGCTATAGCCGGCTTTCCCGGTACGTGCGCGTCCGGGCCCGGCTCGAGCGCTCAGGCCACTGCCCCGGCGGCCGGGGCCTCGTCCAACAGGGCGAGGACGGCCCGCTCCACCGCACCCTGGGTCGACAGCTGGCCGAACGCCGTGCCTTCGCCGAGGCGGGTCAGGTCGCCGGCGACGGTGACGCCGGCCCGATAGCGATCCACGATCCTCGGGTCCACGTAGGAGGACCGGCACACCGCCGGGGTGTTGCCGAGCCAGAACGCCACCTCCTTCATGGTCCATGCCACCGCCCGCTTGCGGGCGGAGGGTGACGCCGCGTGCCTGGCCACGGCCAGGCTCACGGCGGCCAGGACGGTGGCGTTCCAGGTCCGGAAGTCCTTGGCCGTGAAGTCGGCGCCGGTGGCGTCCTTGATGTAGGAGTTGATGTCCCCGGACCTGACGTCGTGCCAGCGCCGGCCATCCCTGTGGGCCAGCAGCTCCGGTCCGCCGCCGCGCCGGCGCTTGAGCGCATCCACGACCTCGGCCACCTCGGGGTCGACCACCGACTGGATGCGCTGCTTCCCGCCCTTCGCCACGTAGTCGAAGCGGACCTCCCGATCGAGGACCCGGACGTGGCGCTTGCGGATGGTGGCGAGTCCGTAGCTCTGGTTCTGCTCTGCGTAGCCCTCGGTGCCGATGCGGAAGAACCCGATGTCCAGCAGGCGGGTGGCGCACGCCAGCACCCTCGGTCGCGACAGCTCGGTGCCGGCCAGGTCGGAGGCGATCACACGGCGAAGCCCGGGCAGGGCCCGCGCGAAGTCCAGCATGTGGTCGAACTTCTCCTGGTCCTGGCGCACCCGCCAGGCGTCGTGGTACCGGTACTGCTTGCGACCGGCGGCGTCGACCCCCACGGCTTGGAGGTGCCCGTCGGGATCGGAGCAGATCCACACGCCGGTCCACGCCGGCGGGATGGCGAGCGCCCGGATCCGGGCCAGCACGTCGGGGTCCGTGACCCGGCGGCCACCGGCGAGGTAGACGAAGCCGCGGCCGGCCCGCCGGCGCTCGATCCCGGGGGCAGAGCAGTCGACCCGCCGCAGCCGGGGCACGTCGTCCCGGGCCTCCCGACCCGCTCAGCCGGCCAGCAGGCCCTGGTCGGCCAGGGCCGGCAGCAGCTCGCGCACGCAGAACCGGAAGAAGCCCTCCTGGTCGGGGCCGACCTGGTGCAGGTAGACGTGGGTGTAGCCGGCGTCGGCGTACTTCCTCACCAGCCCGACGTGGCGGGCAAGGTCGGGACCGCACACCACCTTCTGGGCCACATCGTCGAGGGTCACCATCTCGGCGGCCGCCTCGAAGTGCAGCGGCGTGGGAAGGTCCTGCGACAGCTGGCCGGTCACGCCGGCATTGGGCCACACCTGCAGGGCCGTCTTGCGGGCCTGGTGCTCGTCCTCGGCCCAGCACACCGTGGCCTGGCCGTAGCGGGGCTTGCCGGCGCCACCGTCCGCCTCGAACGCGTCCAAGGTCTCCCGGCTCGGTGCCGTGCCCCAGAACCCGTCGCCGGCCCGGGCCGCGAGGGACGCTGCCCTGGCCCCCGATCCGGCCACCACGATCTCGGGGAGCGGGTCGGGCAGGTCGAACACCGTGGCGTCCTCGACCGTGTAGTGCCTGCCGTAGTGGTCCCTGCTACCGCCCTCCCAGAGCAGCCGGATCACGGCGATGGCCTCCTCCAGCATCTCGAGGCGCACCGGCGCTGGCGGCCAGCGGTCGCCGAGGATGTGCTCGTTGAGGGCCTCGCCGCTGCCCACGCCCAGGAAGAACCGGCCCGGCATCAGGCATCCGGCGGTGGCCGCGGCCTGGGCCACGATGGCCGGGTGCAGCCGCACCGTTGGACAGGTGACGCCCGTGCCCACCCGGATGCGCTCCGTCGCCTGGGCGATGGCGCCGAGCACGCCCCAGACGAAGGGGCTGTGGCCCTGGGCCCGCACCCACGGGTGGTAGTGGTCCGAGACGCCGACGAAGGCGAACCCGGTCTCCTCGGCCCGCACGGCCTGGCGCACCAGGTCGTGGGGCGGGTGCTCCTCGCTCGAGATGGCGAAGCCGAGCTCGATGGCAGGCATGGGCGTCGTCCTCCTTGGCGACGGCGGGCATCGCGCCCTTACCCCTCCTGTGCCGGCGGCGAACGCAGCCGCCGGGGCCTGGCTCCTACCGGGGCGCCTCGTCCTCGTCCGGCAGCGGGCCGGGGAGGGCCTGCTCGATGGCATCCGCCTCGGGCACGTCGGCGCCTATCTCCACCGCCTCGTTGCCCATGTCGGGAGGGATGGCGGCCTGGTGCTGCTCCTGGCTGTCGGCCTCGGGAACGAAGTCGTCGGGAGAGTCGGTCATGAGGCTGACCAACCTACCCGGCGGCCACCACGGACCGTTTGACGCAGCGGATGACGGTCCGGCCGTCGACCGTCAGCGGCGCCACCTCGTCGGTGAACGTCCGCACCAGCCACAGGCCCCGCCCGTGGTCCGCCTCCGGATCGGGCGGCTCCTGGGCCAGCAGGGGCCAGCTCAGGCCGCTCCCGTCGTCCTCCACCTCGAGGACGACGTCGGCCCCCTCGGTTCGGGCCCGGATCACCACGCCTGCGGCCGTCCAGGTGGCGTGCTCCACCGCGTTGGCGCACAGCTCGGTGGCGGCCAGGAGGAGGTCGTGGATGGAGTCGGCGTCGACCGGGACCCGGATCAGCCACTCCCGAAGGAGGCCCCGGCTCACCGACACCGCAGCCATGCTCCGGGACAGGCGGTGCTCGAACGGTCCGAGGGCCAGGCCGTGGCTCTTGGCCGGCGGCACGCGGCGGCGAAGGACCAGCGCGAGGGAGTCGTCCCGGCGCGCCGCTCCCGCGAGGGTGCGCTCCACCAGGATGCGGGCCTGCTGCTGGGCCGGGTAGGGCGCCGTCTCCTCCGCGAAGCGGCGCAGCGCAGCCAGACCGCTCACCACGTCCTTGGTGCCCTCCACCAGCCCGTCGGTGTAGAGGAGCACGCTGTCGGTCCGCCCGAGTGACACCTCCGTCACTCCCTCCGAGCCGGCGCCGGGCCAGCCGATCGGCACGCCGGGGGCAGCCACCTCCCGGGCGGTGCCGTCCTTCACGACGAACGCAGGCGGGTGCCCGCCGCCCGCCAGCCTGAGCCTGCCGGTGGCGGGGCGGTAGCGGCCGACGAGCAGCGTGGCCACGAGCTCTGGGTTCTGGGCCGTGACGATGGCGTCGGCCCGTGCCACCACGTCGGCGAGCGGGCAGCCGTCGATGACCAGGAGGCGCAAGGCATGGGTCACGGCCAGGGCGTCCTTGGTGGCGGCGACGCCCTTGCCCATCACGTCGACCACCGCGAAGTGGAGGTCGCCGTCGGGCAGGACGATCCAGTCGTGCAGGTCGCCGCCGGTGGCAACCCCCGGATCGGCGGGCGAGTAGTAGCTGCCGAGCTCGGTGAACCGCACCTCGGGCCGGCTCGGCATCACCGCGGCCTGGAGCTGGTTCACCATCTGCTGCTCGGTGGCTCGCAGCTGCTCGAGGGCGAGGCGGCTCGCGGCGTTGTCGAGGGCGACGCCCAGGTGGGCGCCCAGGGCCGCCAGGTCGTCGGTGTGGCGCGCCAGCCGTCCCGATCGGGAGTCGGCCACCAGCAGCACCCCGTAGGTGGCCCCGTCGACAGCGGGCACGGGGGCGGCCAGCACGCTGGCCATGCCGGGCAGGGCCGAGGCCAGGTCGCGATCGCCCTGTTCGCCCTTGAGGTCGGCGAAATGCACGGGTGCACCCCGGCGCACGGCCGGGTGCAGGGCGGCATGCAGCCGGGGATCCCCGAGCCCGTCCAGCTCGGTGGTCGCCGCCGCCCGCCCGGCCGCGACGCGCCACTGCGGCGACTCGTCGCCGTCCAGCATCCACAGACCGGCCACCTCGGCGCCGGTGAGCGACCGCGCTCCGTCGACCGCCCAGGCCAGCAGCCTCGTGCGGTCGCTCTCGGTATGGAGGGCGCGCGCCGCCTCCACCAGCACGTGGCGAACCGGTCCGCCGACCTCCAACCGGGGGTCGAGCGACGGTGAGGCCATGGGGAAGGGTAAGACCGCAGGCAGGGAGGGGCAAGGCTGGCCGCCGCGCCCGGCCGTTTGCGCCGGGCAGCGCCCGGGTACGCGGGGTCGTGTCGCGCTCCACCGTCCCGGCCGAGGTGCCCCTCGGCGCGTTGCGCCGGGCCCGGATGGCCCGCAGGGCGTTCCTCACGTTCGTGGCCGTGTTCGTGGCGCTGGGGGCCGTCGGTGTCTTCGGGGTCCGCACCGGCACCGCGCGCAGCTCGGGGGGCGGCTACACCGTCGAGGTCCGGTACCCCGAGGTGGCCCGCCCGGGGCTCTCCGTGCCGTGGTCGGTCACGGTCCACCGTCGCGGAGGCTTCGACGGCCCGATCACCCTGGCCAGCACCGCCTCGTACTTCGATCTGTTCGACGAGAACTCCCTCGACCCCGACCCCTCCTCCAGTACCTCCGACGGCGAGCGGGTGCTGTGGGAGTTCGAGACGCCGGACGCCGGTGACACCGTGGAGGTGTCCCTCGACACCCGCATGGGCCCGAACGTGCAGTGGGGAGCGAGGGGAGAGACCGCCGTCCTGGTGGACGGAGAGCCCGTGGCGTCCGTCGCGTACCGCACCTGGGTCATGCCCTGATGGAGATCCCCCTTCGGGCCACGGTCGTCTTCTTCTTCCTCTGGGGTCTCACGCGGGCGCTCGGGAAGCGGGAGCTGGCCCAGATGAGCGCGTTCGAGCTCGTCCTCCTGATCACCCTGGGCGACCTGGTGCAGCAGGGCGTGACGCAGGAGGACTACTCGGTCACCGGAGCCATGCTGGCCACCGGCACGCTGGCCATGTGGGTGCTCGTGTTCGCCTACGTGTCGTTCCGCTTCCAGCGGGCCCGGAACGTGATCGAGGGCGACCCCGTGCTCATCGTGCGCAACGGCGAGCCACTGGTCGAGGCACTGCGGGTGGAGCGCCTCACCGTCGACGAGGTGCTGGAGGAGGCCCGCCAGCAGGGGATCGGTGACCTGGCCCGGGTGGAGGTGGCGCTCCTGGAGCCGGACGGAGCATTCTCGTTCATCACCTTCGACAGGGATCGGCACCCGCCGAACGAGAAGAAGACGTCGTGAACGCGGGCGGGGTCGCCGCCGGCGCCGGAGGGGTCATCCTCGTCAATCCGGCGTCCGGGCCCGGGAGCTCTCCTGTGGACGAGGTCAAGGAGCGCTTCACGACCGCCCGCGTGGTGACGTGCGAGGGTGACGACCTCGAGGCGACGGCGCAGGAGGAGGTCGCGGCCCGGCCCGACTTCATCGGTGTCGCCGGCGGGGACGGCAGCATCCGCTGCGTGGCCGGCCTGCTGGCCGGCACCGGCATCCCTCTGCTCCCGGTGCCGACCGGGACCAGGAACCACTTCTCCAGGGAGCTGGGGATCGAGACGGTCGCCGACGCCGCCGCCGCGGTGGGCGGGACGCGCCGGGCGGTCGACCTGGCCGAGGTCAACGGCGAGCGCTTCGTGAACAACGCCAGCATCGGCTTCTACGCCGCCATGGTCCGCGAGCGCGGCCGGCACGAGCGCCGCCTCCCGCCCATGGTCGCCAATGCCGCTGCGGCGTGGGCCCAGGCCCGCAGGGGCCACCGCTTCCGGGTCGCCGTGAACGGGGCGAACCAGCGGGCCTGGCTCGTGTTCGTGGGCAACGGCTGCTACGGCGAGGGCCTGACCGACCTGATCCACCGGGACGCGCTGGACCAGGCCCTTCTCGACGTCCGGGTGCTGCGCGCCGACGTCGCCCTGGCCCGCACCCGCACGGTGCTGGCGCTGCTGCTGGGGCGGCTGACGGCGTCCTCCCTCCTCGTCCAGCGTGAGGAGTGCGATGTCGAGGTCACCCTCCGCACCCCCACGGTGTCCGTCGCCCTCGACGGCGAGGTCGTGCAGCTGGCGTCGCCCCTGCGCTTCCGCTCCCTTCCCGGAGCCCTCACCGTCCTCGTGCCGCCCGGGGCCGATGCTAAGGTCGGCGCCTGATCCGGGGGCCGTTAGCTCAGCCTGGTAGAGCACTTGCATGACGCGCAAGGGGTCAGGGGTTCAAGTCCCTTACGGCCCACCCCGAAGTCGCAGGTCACCGCGTTGCGGTGGGAGGTGCAAGCGCCCTCCCGGGAGCGGGTGTCGCCGGTGCACGCGGGTTCGCCCTGAACGTGTCGAACTTCCAATGGACCGCAGCCGGGGGTCGAGTACGGGCGGACGCTGGCCCAGCGGCTCGGGGAGAAGGCCTTTGTCGTCGACAGCAGCCGCAGCGGTCCGCCGGCCCGGATGTCGTGGGCCGACTACGCGGTAGGTCTGGCCGAGCGCTCCGCCTGACGGCGGCTCGGGTCACCGCTCTCGCCTTTTCGATCCTGGACCAGCGGGTCGTCCGGCGGCCGGCCGTTGGCGGCGCGGTCCCTCGCGCCGAGCACCACGCCGGCTCCGACGGCGGTGAGCAGGCCGCCGAGGAACAGACCGCCGGTGGTCCGCTCCCGCGCCCGGGGCCGCGGCCGGCGCCCGCCGTCGTCCAGGAACCGCCCCAGGTCCGGGGTGTCGGCCGGCTCCTCCACGCCGCCGAAGGCCCGGGCCACCCGGTCGCGGCGCTGCTGGACGGCGGCGTCCCGGTGCGGCGGCGGCGTCGTGGGGGTGCCGGGCGTGGTGGTGGTGGTGGTGCGGTCGATGACGGTCGCCGTGGTCAGGGGCGTGTCGGGCGACGTCGTGGTCGTGCCGTCGACGACGGTGCCGTCGGTGGTGGCCGTCACCGGGGCCGAGGTGGTGGTGGTCTCCTCGAGGGCGGTCGTGGTCGTCGTCGTGGCGACGGCCGTGGTCGTCGTCGTGGCGAAGGTCGTGGTCGTCGGAGCGAGGGTGGTGGTCGTCGTTGCCACTGTGGTCGTGGTGGTGGTGTCGATCTGGCCCTCGGCCGCCGGCAGGGCGACGAGGCAGAGGACGACCGTGGACGCCGCCAGCAGCGTGCGTACGAGCCTGGTCGACATCAGCCGTCCCCCCCCTCGGGCTCGCCGACCAGCCACGTGCGGCCCATGGCCAGCCAGGCGCTGCCGTAGTAGGTCGGGACCCGCTGATCGAGATCGGCGGCGCGTGTCAGCAAGCGCTCGGCCGCCTGGCTGTCCCCGGCCGCCCAGGCGGCAGCCGCGGCGCCCACGAGCCCGGTCGGGTGGTCGGCCTCGTCCTGGCGCTCCCCGTCGAGCCCGTAGGCGATGGCGGCGCCGCCTCCATCGAGGCGCCGGAGCCGCGGCCATAGGCGGGCCGCGACGTCCTTACCGCCTCCGTCGCACCGCTCGGCCATGCGGAACGGCACCCGGGAAGCATCCAACCCGTAGCGGGGCGAGCGGTCGGGCTGGTCGGGCGACCCGATGGGCCGGACTCGGCCGTCGGTGCCGAGCCTCGACCAGTCGGGCGGGAGGCCGCCGTCGGCGGTGAGCTCCTCCAGGATACGGTGGGCGCTGGTCCGGAGCTGATCCCAGCGCCGGTCCCCCGTCGCCTTCTCCGGGTCGACGAAGGCGCATACTGCCAGGTAGCTCGGGTTGACGATCCGGGGCTCCACGGCCCAGGGCCCGGCGGCCAGGACGAGCTCGTCCTGGCCTACCCGGATCGTCTGGTGTGCCAGGACTGCCTCGGCCAGGTCGACGCCGGCCTCAGTGAGCTCGGGCGCCTTGAAGCGGCGACCGGCCAGCACCAGGGCCCGGGCGGCGTCCACGTCGGCGTCCGCCGCCGGGCTCGGGTCGACGACCTCGCCGTCCTTCCAGTGCCAGGACAGGAGGCCGTCGTCCCGCTGGAGGTGCTCGCCTGCCCATCGCCAGGCCTGGTCGAAGCGCGCCCGGTCCCCGATGGCAAGGGCGATGAGCATGGCGTAGGCCTGACCCTCGCTCACCGTGTCTCCGCCCTGGTCGTGGCGGACGACCCGACCGTTGCCGTCCATGTAGCGCTCGAGGAAGGCGTTCGCGCCGGCTCGGGCGCGGCGACCGGCAGCGGCGTCCCCGCCGCGACCGCATGCGGTGAGGACGGCGACACAGGCCGAGGCGGCGAGGACGGCGAGGGTCGTGACCGGCCCGCGGCTCCTCGGGCGGTGGCTCACGCGGCCTCCACGGCGGCCGCGCTGGGAGCCTCTTGCGGGCTGGGCCTCCCCTGCAGCGCCGGCCAGGCGCCGCTGAGCAGGACGGTGATGTGCAGCAGAGCGAAGGCGACGTTGTTCATGGTGGCGGGCGACTGGTCGCGCACGAGTCCGTAGGCGGCGACGCCGCCGAGAAGGGTGCACACGGCGAGAGGCACGGCCACCGGCCGCAACTGGCGCCCTCCTGCTGACTCCTTGGGCGTGACGGCGAACGTGCCCCGGCGGCGGAGAAGAACCAGGATCGTTGCCTGGATGTGGATCCAGAAGTTGGCCGACATGACAGCGAAGGCCGAGAAGGTGTAGCTGCCGCGGGCGGACAGGGCGACGGTGGCGAGGGACGCGGCGAAGTAGGGCGCCCAGTGGACGAGGAACTGGTCCGGCGACGCCACGGTGACGGGCTGCTCACCGGTGAGGATGCGCACGATCGGGAAGCTGACGTAGACGAGGACCGTCCACCCGGTGAGCCAGAAGCCGGCCGACAGGAGGTAGTTGAGCTTCACTCGGAAGGGCAGATGGGCCCCGAGGATGCGCGGTGCCGCCGACAGGCAGCCTCGGGCCCAGCGCAGCTGCTGGCTCACGTACGAGGCCATGTCCTCGGGGCCGAGCCCGGAGGCGAGCACCTCCGGGACGTAGCGGGTCTGCCAGCCTTCCTCCTGGAGGGCAAGGGACAGTTCGAAGTCCTCGGTCAGCGACTCGGTGGGGAAGCCACCCACCGCCTGCAGCGCCGCTCGGCGGAACACCACGTTGGTGCCGCAGCAGAACATGGCACCCAGGGCGTCACGGCCAGTTGCGATCGGCCCGAAGAACAGCGACTGCTGCGACCAGCTGGCGCTGGCCACGCCGCCGGTCCGGCCGTTGGCGTAGTACTGCGGCGTCTGGACGAAGGCCACCTTCTCGTCGGCGAAATGGGTGAGCGTTGCCTCGAGGAACCTGGCGTCGGGAACGTGGTCGCAGTCGAACACGGCGACGAAGGGGGCGCCGGTCTTCTCCAGGGCGGCGTTGATTGCACCCGCCTTGGCGCCGTGGCGCTCCGTGCGGTGCAGGTAGCGAACGCCGTAGCGGCCAGCCAGGCGCTCCATCTCCGGCCGGCCACCGTCGTCGAGGAGCACCACGTTCAGGTCCGGATGACGGATCCGCAGGGCGGCGGCCAACGTCGGCTCCACGACCTCGACCGGCTCGTTGTAGGTCGGGATCAGGACGTCGACGGCCGCCGACACGCCACCGGCGGGAGCAGGCCGGTGGCGCCGGGTGGCACGGATGGTCCACCAGAAGCCCGCCGCCTGCGCCATGTTGAACAGTTCGGCGGCGACTAGCATCACGTACAGGATCGGGTGGGCGGACCGGCCCGGCTCGAGGAGCCAGGACACGTACCACAGGGCGAGCGGCCCGTTGACCAGCGCGAGGATCCGGGCGAGGCGAAGGGTGCCCTCGTTCCGACTTGGATCCCACGTCGGGCGCTGCAGGCGGAGGTCGGTGTCCGGGCTCATTCGAACTCCCACATCTTCACGTCGGGTCGTCCCCGCTCCGCGACGAGCCGGCGCGACGACGACAGCTCCTTCACCAGCGACAGCACCCGCTCCCCGCTTTCGTCGCTGGTGCTGAGTCCGAAGGCGGCCACGACGATCACCCGCCCCTGGCCTTCGACATCTTCGGACGAGGTGCCCGACACGGACCGGGTGGCGACGCCGTCGGGGGCGCGGAAGCGGACCAGGTCGCGCAGGGCGCGGGGCTCGAAGACCACCACGTCCCCCGCCCGCGCCCGCCCGGCCGCCTGCTCGACGAGCGGCCCGACGTCGTAACGGGGGATGGGCTGCACCCGTACGGCCTGGTCCACCAAGCCCAGAGCGAGCAGAGCGGCCAGCCCCAGGGCGAGGCCGCGCACGCGGGGCCAGCGACCTCCCAGCGAGGTCACGGCCCGGGCCGCCAACAGGACGACCATGGGGATGGCGGTGGCGGCCCATCCGAGGGCGAATGCGGGGTGACGGGGGATGCCCAGCACCTGGGCGGCGAACAGGGCCACGAAGGGGGCGGCACTCAGGGCGACGAGCAGCACGCCGCGCTCCGACCGGGCCCGCCCCAGACCTAGCAGCGACAGCAGGATGCCGAGCGGCCACAGGGCCAGCAGCCGGGAGGTGACGTCGGGCGGGTGGAGACCTATGAGGGCGCTGACCCCGCTGCCGATCACCGGGAACAGCGACGTGCCCTCCCCCGGTGCGGCGCGGGTCGCGTACTCGAAGGGGGGCAGGGCGGGCGGAGGCCCGATGCCCGACCGGTAGGCGGCCAGCGCCACACCGGCCAGGACGACGACGGTGGTGGCCCCCGCCCACCCGGTCATGCACCGGCGCCGGGCTGTCTTCTCACCCCGCCACACGAGGAGGCCGGCGGCGGCGTGGAGCACGGCCACGTGCACCCAGGCCAGCTGGTGCGACCAGATCAGCGCCGCACCGGCCAATCCGAACAGGACCCAGTCGCTGGCCCGGCCCCGGCGCAGCGCCCGGACCATGGCCAGGAGCGAGAGGGCAGCGAGAAAGGCGGCCAGGACCGGCGGGCGGGCCTCGGTGGAGAACCACACGAGCGCAGGCGCGAACGCCGCCAGGGCGGCGGCCACGATGCCCACCCGCCGGTCGTAGAGCTCCTTGCCCACGAGGTAGAGCAGGGGAACCAGAAGGGTGCCGGCCACGACCGACGGCATCCGCACAGCCAGCGTCCCCTCGCCGAAGGCCTGATGCGCCAGCCAGGTGAGCACCAGGTGCAGCGGCGGATGAGGATCGCTGCCCCGGACGGCTTCGAGCATGGTCGAGAGCGACCGGTCCACGGCGCGCGCGCTCGTCGCCTCGTCGATCCAGAAGTCCCGGGTGCTGGCCAGACGGACGGCGACGGCTGCGACCGTTACGGAGGCGAGGATCCACCCCAGTCGCCTCGGGCCGTCCGTGGCCTCCTCGGCGGGGACGGTGAAGTCGAACGGCGCTGAGACGAGGGTGGACACCGCCAGCCCGGTCAAGAGGACGGCCGCCCCCGCGAGGGCGGCGTTCACCGCTACGGCGGTATCCGTGCCGGTCGCCGTGGTCATCATCGCCGCCTGGAACGCGATCGCGATGCCCACGTGCACCAGCGGCGTCAGCGACCGCCTGGCCGCCACCAGGTGGTGCACCAGGATCTGGGACAGCCCGAGGAACGTCATGGCCAGCGCGAAGTTGGGGGCGTGGCGCACCAGCCGTTTGTCCGACAGGCCGACGAGAACGTCGGGGACGGCGGTGAGGATCAGGGCGGCGGCGGCACCAAGCCCGGCTCCCAGCAGGAGAGCGGGCACGATGGCGTCACGCCGACCTTCGCCGAGACCGCGCACGAAGAAGGCGGGCGCCGTACCGGCCAGCGCCAGTGGCGGCAGGCCGATGACGACGAGGGCGGCAAGGAGGCCAAGGTCGCTCGAGTCGATGCCCCGGGCCAGCCCGAGCAACGGCATGGCGGCGACGGCGGCGAAGGCCACGGCGGGCATCGCCGCCTCCGGACCTCCGGTCCCCGCGGGACGTCCCGGCGGGGATGGCTCGGGCACCCGGCGGAACGCAGCGGCCACGACGGCCATAGCCAGGTCACCGCCGACCAGGCCCAAGCCGGCTGACAAGGACCCGAGCGGCGAGTAGCGGACCGACACCCCCCCGGCGACGAGGACGACGACACCTCCGGCGAACGCGATGGCCAACGCCTTCCCCCCGTCGAGATCCCAGAACAGGCGGTGGGCCGGCAGGAGGACCACGGCGGCCAGGACCAGCAATGGGACGGCCGTCATCCGCCCGGCGCTCCCCGCATGGGCGAGGACGACCGCAGCGACGACGAGGAGGGCGGCCCGCCCGACCGCCATCCCGGTCCGCCCCCGCTCGAACCGGGGCGGGTCGGCGAGCCAGGCTCCTGCCCGGCCCCGACGAGCGAGGAGGACGGCGCCGGCCAGGAGCGTGGCACGCGCCGTGCCCGGACCACCCAGTCGGTGAGCTGCAGCAGCGAGCACGGCGGCCGTGCACACCTCGGCGACCACGATCGCCGGTACCCAGGAGCCCGTGTCCCTCGACTCGACGACCGGTGGCCCGGGAGTCACATCGGCCCGTGGTGCCAGAACTGCCACGCTGCAGTGTCCTTCCCGCGATGCTCCGCGCTCGATCCGATGTCAATCGGAGGACCGGGCTGCCCTACCGGCGTCGGCGGGCGTCGGAGCAACAGGCGGTCTCGAGCCTGGTCCCACGTACTGGGACGTGGCTACCCCCGCGCACATCGGCCCAAACCGCCCACTCCTCCAGTCCAGTGGACCGTGCGCAAAGGGCCGTTCGGCTGAGGGCAGCCGGTGCTGTCGAGTGGCTCGGCTCGGCCCGCATTGCTCGGAGCTCCGAGTAGGCGAGCTCCATCGCCTCGACTCGCAGGCCCTTACGGGCCCTATCTCCACCGACGGATCGGCGGGATTTCGTCATACGACCTATTCATGTCGTCCCGTCGGCGGCCGATGCTCATGGTGAGCGAGGAGACCGGACATGACGGGGCTGATGACGGCCTGGGCTGTGGTGCGGACAGTGACGCGCAAGAGGGCGAGCGAGGCGGGCAACGCCTTCGTGGAGTACGCCGTCCTGGTCGCCCTCGTGGCCGTCGTCTGCATCGCCGCCGTGACGTTCTTCGGCGAGAAGACCGACGACAGCTTCAGCTCGTCCGGCAGCGCGCTGGAGTCGGTGGCGAAAGGCTGAAGCCGGCTCCAGCGGCGTTTCCTCTCCCACTCGGCGGGTACGAGTGGCGCAGCCGAGCTCAGGAGGAGACGAGACATGGATGCACTGACGCTTCTCACCGCCGACCACAACCGGGTCCGGGGTCTCTTCGCCCGCTTCCAGACCGCGCACGAGAGCAAGGACACGGCCGAGATGGCCGCGCTCGGGGCCGAGATCCTCACCGAGCTCGAGGTCCACTCGGCCATCGAGGAGCAGGTCTTCTACCCGGCGTGCAGCAAGGCCTCGGAGGAGATCCACGAGGTGATCGTCGAGGGCATCGAGGAGCACGGAGTGGTGAAGAAGCTGGCGGCCGAGGTGCAGGCGCTGTCGCCCGACGACGAGCGCTGGGAGGCGAAGATGATGGTCATCGTCGAGAACGTCGAGCACCACGCCTCGGAGGAGGAACAGGAGCTCTTCCCCCAGGTCCGCAGCATCCTCGGGGCGCAGTCGCTGGCCGCGCTGGGTGAGGAGCTGGAGTCCGCCAAGGTCCGGCTCGGCGCGCCGACGGCCGCCGACAAGGCGCACCTCAGCGTGGCGGAGCTGCAGGAGCTGGCTCGTGAGCAGGAGATCCCTGGTCGCTCCAAGATGGACCGGGACGAGCTGGTCGCCACGGTCGCGCCCCGGTAGGAGCCCGGGCAACGGCGTGCGGTCGAGCTCGTCGCTCGCGGTGGGGCGCCTCAGGGCCCAGGCGGCCGGGTGGTGGTGGTCGCCAGAGGCTCGGGCGGCGACGCCGGGGCCTCGGTGGGAGGGATCACGACCCGGTCCACCCGGAAGCTGCCGCTGATGCCCCGGAACGACACGTAGTCGATGGCGGTGAGCCGGCCGTCGGTGAACGACAGGATCTCGGCCTCGTAGGCCCGTCCGCCCTCGACGGTGAACGTTCCGAGCCCGGTGGCCCCGGTGGACCCGACCGTGAGCACCCGGGTGCCCCCGCCGAGTGTGTTCCCGCGGCGGTGGACGTGGCCCGCGACCACCAGCGGCACCCGGCCCCGGGCCCGGCCGGCGAGCAGCGGGTCGTGGACGGCGAGGACGTCCGGCTTCTCGGCGTCGAGGCGCAGGGCCACGTCCACGGCGGCCCGACGCTTGGCCGCTGCCGCCTCCTCGGGACTCATGGCGTCGTCGGCGGTGAAGGTGGGATCGGCGACGCCGAGGATCCGCACCCCGCCGATGTCGGTGGTGCCGTCCAGAACCTCCACGTTGCCGGCCTCGGTGAGAGCGCGGCGCACGTCGGGTGAGTCGTGGTTGCCCGGGACGACCACGTAGGGCACCGGCATGTCCACCAGCAAGGAGGCGAAGCGGGACTCGACCGGGTAGCCGAACGACGTGAGGTCGCCGGTATCCAGGATGGCGCTGACGTCGAAGCGCTCGGCCAGCTGGCGGGTGACCTCGAGGCCGAGCGGGTTGAGGTGCATGTCGCTCACGTGCAGCAGCCGGGTCTCGTCGGACGAGGGGGCGGCCGGCGCCGCCAACGTCTCGTACAGCGAGCTCAGCTCCCGGCCCAGCGTGGTCACCCGCTTGCGCACCGCGGCCAGGTCGTCCACATGGCGCCCGACCGCCCGCAGCACGCCGGGAGCGCGCTCGAGCGATCCCTCGAAGCGGGGTTGGGCGAAGCCGGCGGTGTCGTAGCTGCGCCAGGTCGCGAAGAGGAGCACGGCCACCGCGAGGAGGCCGCCCAGGGATCCGGCCGGCAGGTGGTGCAGCCGGCGCCCGGGGAGCAGGGCCGCCGCCAGCCCGCCCACCAGGGCGCCGAGGAGGAGCGTCCTCAGGACCAGGGCGCGCAGCAGCGGCCGAAGGTCCTTCTCCACCTCCTCCTCCAGGCGACCCTGTGGGTCGGGGGCGGTGAGGACCCGCTGGAGCTGCTCGAGGTCGATGCGCTCGACCTCGGCACTCAGGGCCACCGGCGTGCCGTGGGTGGAGGCCGAGATGGCGCCGAGGGGCGGCAGGGAGAGCCGGGTACGGCCCGACCAGGCGCCCGTCGCCCTCAGTTCCACCTGGCCCGGGCCGACCGAGCCCGATGTCGGGGACAGCAGGCCCAACGACGCCACGGCGGCCACGGCCCCGAGGGCGCCGATGCCGGCCAGGACGACGATGCGCCGGCGGTTGGAGGGCCTGGCCGGAGGACCGGGAGGGGGTGCCGTGCCCGCAGGAGAAGGGCCGGCCTGCACCTGAGGCATCGTACCGGCGCTGCCGCCGGCGCCCGCGACGCGGGACCCCCGCCCCCCGGAAAGGGACGTGACCGGGGGCGGAGGCCGCCACGAGGCCCCGCAGCCGGGTGCGCCGAGCTGCCTGACCCGACCGAGAAGAGCTCGGGGCGGACCGGGAGATACGAACTTTCCGGGTCCGGTGTGAAACGAACGGGCGCCGGCCGGGACTGAAGGGCATGCGACGAGCCGCGCTGAGACCCGGACCGCACGGATGGACGGGGACACTCCTTCCCTACGCCCTCGTGTGCGCGGCCGTCGGTGCGTTCGCCGTCGCCCGTCCGGGGCCGTTCCGGGCCACGGTCACCAGCCCCCAGGCCCTGGTGCGGATCGGGCTCGGCCTTGTCGTCCTGCGGCTGGCGGCGGCCCTGGTGCGTCGTGCGGCCGGTAGCGCCCTGGCGGCCCGGATCGTGGTCGCGGCCGGGGCGGTCGGGCTCGCCGTGGTGGTGGTGGGCCCGTACTTCCGGAGCGAGCGGGTCGAGGAGGCACTGCCCGGGTCAGGAGCGGTGGTGGCCGGCGCGCCGGCGGGGGAGGGCGGTCCGGCCACGTCCGTCGCCCCTGCCCCCGGGAGCACCGCACCCGCCGCCCCCGGGGCACCTGGCGTGCCGGTTCCCGATCAGGCCCCCCCGCCGGCGCCGGCCCCCGACGCGCCGGCCCCGCCGGTCGAGCTCACCAGGGGCAGCCTCGAGGGGATCGGCCACCGGGCCCGGGGCGGCGCCTCCGTGTACCAGCTGGCCGACGGTTCCCGCCTGGTCCGCCTCGAGGACATCGACATCGAGAACGGTCCGGACTACGTCGTGTACCTGGTTCCGGGTCGGGATCAGCGCTCGCCCGCCGGCGGCGTGGCGCTGGGGTCGCTCAAGGGCAACCAGGGCAGCCAGAACTACGCCATCCCGGAGAGCACCGATCTCGGCGGGCCCCACACTGTCCTGATCTGGTGCCGGGCCTTCGCCGTGCCCGTGGCCAACGCGACCCAGGCACCCGTCTGACGGCTCCCGCCGGCCGCTCAGGAGCCGGCGCCGGCTCCCGGTGCCGCCGCCGCGGCCGCGTCCAGGCGCTCGAGGGTGGTGCGCATCCCCTCTTCCATGTCGGCCTCCCGGTCGGTGACGCCGGTGGTGACCCTGGTGAGGGCCCGGGAGAAGCGGCCCAGCTCCTTCGGCAGTTCGAATGACTCGGACACCCGGGTGACGCCGCCCGGGAGGGGATCGAAGACATACCGCCAGCGGGTGGACGGCTTCCTGGCTCCGCCCACCGCGAAGGCGAACTCCCGGCCCGGCTCGCATGCGGTGACCTCGCAGGTGGTCGACCACTTCGACCTGCCCCGCCGGTTGTAGCCCTTGAAGCGGGCGCCGACGGCGGGTCCGGCGGCGCCGTCGAGCCACTCGCCCCGCTCGTTCTCCGGGCTCCACTCGCCCATCCGGGTGACGTCGGCGACGAGACCCCAGAGGGTCTCTGCCGGCGCCGGGATGTCGCGGCTCACCTCGCGCCGGACCATGGCTCAGCCCTCCTGCCAGCGCCTGTAGAGGCTCACGAGCTCGTCCCGGACCTCGGGCTGGAGGGATTCGGGCTCCACCCTGCCCATGGCGGCGATGGTGACCCGGATCTGGGCCAGGTACTCCCGGCAGTGGGGGCACTCGGCCAGGTGGGCCTCGAAGCGGGCCCGGTCCCGGCGGGAGAGCGCGTCCTCGAGGTAGTCGGTGACCAGCTCGACGGCCTGCTGGCAGACCACGGAGCGGCGGCGGAAGCGCATCGGCATCAGCTCTTCCCCCGCTCGAGTTCCAACATGCCGCGAATCCGGGACCGGCCCCGATGCAGCAGGACGCGCTGGTTGGCGTCACTGATCCCGAGGAGGTCGCACACCTCGGCCGGCGCCAGGCCCTCGAAGTCCCGCAGGAGCACCACCCGCCGTTGGGCCTCGGGAACCTCGGGGAGGAGATCGGCGATGCGCTGAACGAGCGCCTTCGCGGTCAACCTGTCCTCCGCCTCCTCCGCCCACGCCGCCGGCGGGTCGGACCACTGGCCGTCGGCGTTGAACCGGTCGGGTGGCACCGCCGGTTCGTCGGAGGCGAGGTCGGCCGGCGTCGCCCGGCGCTCGCGCACCCCGGTGGTGCGGGCCCGGTTCACCACGATGCGGACCAGCCACGTCTTGAGCGAGGAACGTCGCTCGAAGCGCTCGATGCCGCGCACCACGGCGAGCCAAGCGTCCTGCACGACCTCCTCGGCCACGGCCCGGTTGGGCACGAAGGACGCGGCCAGCCGCACCAGGGAGGAGTGGTAGCGGTCCACCAGCTCCACGAAGGCCGCCTCGTCGCCGGCCTGCAGCCGTGCGACGAGGTCCCCGTCATCCCCCACGGCCCGGCAGCGTACGCCACGAGGTACCGTCCGCCGCGTGCCGGCCGCCGTTACGCCGGGGCCTTGCGGCGCAGGGGGGCGAGGTCGAGACTGTGCCCGTGAGGAACCCGCGGGCCGAGGCCGCCGCCCGGGCCGGCGGTCGGCTCGACGTCAGGGTGCTGGAGCCGTCGCCGCCTGCCGTCTCCGACCCTCCGTACCTGGCCGACGACCCCTTGGCCGGCGGAGAGGTCCTGCCGGTGGCGCGCGAGGGCGCCCGGACCTGGGCCGACCTGTGCGCCGAGGCGGACGACCCCGAACTCGAGGAGTGGTGCCGGGACCGGTGCCTGGTCCCGCGCCCCCCCGCGCCGATGCCGGCCGGTTTCGACACCTGCCGGCGAGCACTGCACGCCGTGGCGGAGCACCTCCTCGCTCCCTGTCGCCACGCCGTCAACGGTAAGATCGGGCTCCGGTTCACGTACCACGGGTTCGGGACGCCCTTCTTCGGCGAGGACCGCCAGGTCAGGGTGGAGGACGGCGAGCTGGTCGACGGCGAACGCCGCCACACCCTGTCCACCCTCCGGGACGCGGCCGCCTTCCTCGGGATGGAGGCCGGCGCTCCCGCCGGCGTGTACGCGCCCACCACGCCGTGCGACCTCGACGCCACCCTCGAGGTGGCACCGGCACCGGCTCGGGCCCTCGGCGACTGGTACGGGCTCTGCGCCAGGCTGCTCGAGCAGCTCCGGGCCGAGGCGGGCCCGGCCGACGCCCCGTCCCGGGTGCAGCTGTGGCCTGAGCACTTCGACCTGGCCGTCGACCTCGGTCCGGACGGGAGGCGGGCCAACTTCGGCGGCTCGCCCGGCGACGGCCTCCACCCGGAGCCCTACCTCTACGTGGGGCCGTGGGACATCGACGGCCTGGGGCCCCATGTGTACTGGAACGAGCCGTTCGGGGCGTCCCTGTCGTACATGGAGATCATCTGCGGGGCCGATCCGCTCGAGTTCCTTCGCCAGGGCCGCGGGCTCCTGGGGAGCTGAGGCCCGGCCGGAAGGCGGCATGGGCCGCCCGGGTCGTCGTTCTGGTCCCGAATGTCGGAAGTAGTTGCACAATTCACCTCTTTGAAATAGCCGAAGTAGCAGTTATGCTTCCCAACAGCCGGGTGCGCCGGGGTTGCCGTGCCGACGTTCGCGTCGGCCGGTGAACAGTGAGAGAAAGGGACACATATGCAGAAGCGTCGTCCGCTGTACCTGATGGCGTTCGGGGTGGTGGC